>JAUVKO010000121.1 GCA_030596225.1 Fidelibacterota bacterium | reverse complement strand
CGGGAATTGAACTGGTCGATGATGCCCGGGATGCAAATACCATAATAATTAATACTTGTGGCTTTATCGAGGATGCTAAGCAGGAATCAGTGGAAGTGATCCTGGAAGCTGCTCAGCTAAAGAGTGAGGGTCAACTTCAGGAGTTACTGGTAGCGGGCTGTCTGTCAGCACGTTACAAGGATGAGTTAACGCTAGAAATGCCGGAGGTTGATAAGTTTTTTGTCACCGAAGACTTTCGCAGAATATTTGAGCATATTGCCTCTAAACCCCATCTGGCAGATGACCCGGATCATCGTCGGAAACTGTTGACACCAAGGCATTATGCCTATTTAAAGATAAGTGAAGGCTGTGACAATATCTGTAGCTTCTGTGCAATTCCGCTGATGAGAGGTAAACAAAGAAGTCGAGACATTGATTCTCTGATAAAGGAAGCGAATTCGCTGGTAGACCGTGGCGTCAGGGAATTGATGATCATTGCACAGGACAGCACCACTTATGGTTGGGATCTGGAACCTAAGCGCTATCTCCATGAACTGCTGGCAGAATTAGACCAGATAGAAGGTCTGGACTGGATCCGACTGCACTATGCCCACCCTTCCCACTTTTCTCGGAAGCTGATTCCGGTACTGAAGAATGCAAAGAGGATTCTACCCTACCTTGATATCCCAGTCCAACATGCATCATCTGCAATGTTGACGGCCATGAAACGTGGTCTTGATGCAAATGGACTGCGACGCTTACTCCTGGATCTGCGGAAAGAGATCCCAAATTTGAAATTGCGAACCTCCGTAATTGTTGGCTTTCCCGGTGAGACAGAAGCTGATTTCGATTCTTTGCTCAATTTCCTGGAGGAAATTCAATTTGATCGCTTGGGGGTCTTCACCTATTCAGAAGAGGAAGACACCAGTGGGGCAGACCTGGAAGATGATGTTTCACCTGAAGTGAAAATTCAGCGAATGGATGCTGTCATGGGACTTCAACACGGCATCTCATTCAGCAAGAACCAAGTTTTGATTGGTCGTGAGCTAGACATCATTATTGATTCACCGGATCCAGATAACGAAAACCAGATGCTGGGTCGCTCAATCTGGGATGCCCCTGAGATCGATCAGGTGGTGTACGTGAGCGGAAACTATGAGCTTGGCAGCATTGTAAAGTTGAGAATTGACGATGCCGGTCCATATGAGTTGTATGCATCCGCGAACCAAGATTAAGTATCCTAAAACAAGTAATTGTAAGACTGGGAACGTGACATTTCGACAGGCTCAATGTCCGAACCCTGAGTCTGTCGAAGGGCTGGTTTGAAGACACTTTTTGTGAAGATGGACAATTTTTAGAAATCACAGACTAATTCATAACTGGCATACCACCTTGGATATGCTAATATCTGAGGACTTTCAACAATTCAACAGGATTTTCAATGAACGCTAAAAAGTCAAAAAAAATATATCTTATCGATGGCTCAGCACTGGTCTATCGATCCCATTTCGCCTTTATCCGCAGCCCTTTGATCAATTCAAAAGGTCAGTTGGTCAGTGCCATCTATGGTTTCATGAATGCCTTATTGCGCCTCATGATAAAAGAAAAACCAGAATATTTGGCTGTGGTTATGGATACTAAAGAAAAGACCTTTCGTCACAAACAATTCCCTGAATATAAAGCTACCCGTGAAAAGATGCCGGATGAGTTGGCTGCGCAACTACCGGTGATTGATGAAATTGTCAATAAGCTGAACATTCCATACTTGAAGCAAGCCGGTTTTGAAGCGGACGATATTATTGGCACCATGGCTAGACAAGCATCTGCAGCCGGATTAGAAGTGAGCATACTTTCCGGGGATAAGGATTTTGCTCAGTTGGTGGATGATAAGGTCCGGATCGTGAACCCCAGGGATAATACTGTTTGGACACCTGATTATGTGTTGGAGAAGTGGGGTGTTCCACCTGAGAAGATCATTGATCTGTTGGGACTCATGGGAGATGCATCTGATAACGTGCCCGGTGTCCCCGGTGTAGGTCCAAAGACTGCTGTTAAGTTGATATCTGAACACGGAAGCATCTTGGATCTTTATGATAATCTTGATCAGATCAAGAATCCTAAACTGAAGGTCAAACTTGATGAAAATCATGAAAAAGCCCTGCTGTCGAGAGAATTGGTGACCATCAAAACAGATATGGATTCAGTTCCAAGCTGGGAAGAGATTCACATCAAATCCCCGGACATTGAAGCGGTTCGTGGCATCTTTCAGGAGTTTGAGCTTTTCAATTTAATGAAACCGCTTGATGATGTACGAGCATTTTATAGCGATGGTATTGTTGCGGCTAGGCCGGAAAGAGTCCGCAAGTATTCTGTGATCAAACACATTCCTGAACTCTTGGAACTGGTCGATGAGCTGAAGCGACATAAATTAGTAGCTTTTGATCTTGAGACTACCAGTCTGGACGTGCTCACTACGGAGATTGTTGGACTTTCCTTTTCCTGGGAAGCCAATCAAGGAGTCTATATAGCTGTCAACTATCCCAATCCGCCTGAGGGTTGTTTCACAAAAGAGGATACCCGGACCATTCTCAGGGAATTGAAGCCATTTTGGGACTCAGAGTCTATTCACAAAACAGGACATAATCTGAAATTTGATCTGTCAGTTCTAAAGACCCACGGAGTTGAGGTGAATGGAGTCAGCTTTGATACCCAGATTGCCGGATATTTGGTGAATCCCGGTGGACGTGGTTATGGTATGAATAATCTAAGTGTCCAATATCTTGGAATCGAACCTATTCATATTGAAGAGTTGATCGGTAAGGGAAAGGACCAGATCACAATGGATTTGGTCAGCCTGGATCGTGTTAGTGAGTATGCTGCTGAGGATGCTGATATTTCCTTCCAGCTTTTTGAGGTCCTGTCAGAAAAGGTCCAAAAAGATGAATTAATGAGTGTTCTTAAAGATATTGATCTACCTCTGGTACCGGTCCTGATGGATATGGAGCGAGAGGGTGTTTTTGTAGATGCTGATATGTTGGGAGAAATGTCCGTGGGTCTGGGACAGGAGATGGATCGTCTGGAAAAGGCTATCTTTGAAGAGGCTGGAGAAGAATTTAATGTCGCTTCACCGCGGCAGGTCTCTGAGATCCTTTTTAAGAAAAAAGGGATCAAACCAATTCGTAAAACTAAAACCGGATACTCTACCGATGTGAATGTTTTACAAATCCTGGCAAAAGACCATGCTATCCCACGTTATATGTTGGATTATAGACAGCTTGCCAAACTAAAATCCACATATACAGATACTTTGCCGCTTTTAATCCACGAGAAGACGGGTCGTATCCATTCCAGTTTCAATCAAACTATTACTGCAACTGGGAGATTAAGTTCAACGAATCCAAATTTCCAGAATATTCCGGTGCGAACCGAGTTAGGACGTGATATTCGTAAGGCGTTTCGTCCTCAGCAGCAGGGCTGGAAGATTCTAGCCGCTGATTATTCTCAGATCGAATTGAGGCTGATGGCCCAGTACTCACAGGATGAGCGTCTTATACAAGCTTTTAAGAACGGAGAGGATATTCACACTGCCACGGCTGCCCATGTCTTTGGAACTGATCTGTTTGGAGTGACAGAAGATCAGCGCAGGCGGGCTAAGGTTGTCAATTTCGGGATCATGTATGGTGCCGGTCCATATAGAATGTCTAATGAGCTGGAAATATCGATGTCAAAGGCAGCTCAATTGATCAGTGAATATTTTGCTACTTATCCAGGAATACGTAATTATATCGATAATACTCTGGAGTTCGCCCGTGAGCACAAATATGTGCAGACGCGTTTTGGAAGAAAGCGACCCATTCCTGATATAGATGCTTCAAACCGTATGAGTAGGGAGGGTGCTGAAAGAGTTGCTACGAATATGCCCATCCAGGGGACTGCGGCAGATATTATTAAATTGGCAATGATCCAGGTTCATGCTCAAATGAAAAGGGCTGCTCTCAGCAGCAAGATGATCCTTCAGGTTCATGATGAATTGGTATTCGAGGTTCCTGAAGCTGAACTAGACCAGTTATCACAATTGGTGCAGACTACCATGGAAAACGCTGTTAAACTCGATATCCCTCTTACGGTTGATATTGGTGTCGGTGATAACTGGTTAGAAGCGCATTAGTAGTAGAGACGCAATATTTTGCGTCTCTACTACAATGCGCGTATATCAATCTACCTACCCTTAGTTAATAAAGAAATAGTATTAACTAACACATGATATATATTGCAACGAAAGTTCGCAGAAAATATCGCTTTGATTGAAAATGGAAAATGCCCGGATTTCACCTTGTAGCAGGTGGATTCTGCTATGGCTTGACCTGGTTACGAATTAAATTTGATGGTTCGATGAAAACCAGATAAATGCATTCTTTTTTAAAGGAGTGAGCGTATTCACAGATCGCTACCATCATTTAAGAAATTACACTTGAGGGATAGTATATGAGAAAAGCAAGACTGTTTCTTGTTCTGTTTGCCGTTACATCTATTCTAATGGCGGGAACTTCCGGAAAAATATCCGGTAAAATCACTGACAATACAACAGGTGAAGCCTTGATTGGTGTAAACATCATGGTTGCAGGCACTAATCTGGGGGCTATTACTAACATTGAAGGTTACTATGTGATCTTAAATGTACCTCCGGGATTTCATACCGTGAAAGCCAGCATGATTGGTTATTCCATATATGAAATTCAGGAAGTTCGGGTTGAGATCGATCGAACTGAAACCTTAAGTATTAGCATGTCAGAAGAGATCCTCGTGGGAGAATCTGTTGTGATCACGGCGGAACGCAAGGTGATCAAAATGGATGTGGCTGCCAGTCAGCGTAGTATGAATGCTGAAGGGATCGAGGAATTGCCAGTCACTAGTGTTAGTGAGGTTCTTGGACTTCAAGCTGGAGTCAGTGGGTTCTCAGTACGTGGTGGTGGGACAGATGAAACAGCACTTATGATTGATGGTATTGAACTTAAGGACCAGCGAACGAATCGACCTATCACTGGAATACCCTTAAGCGCAGTGCAGGAAATCTCAGTTCAAACCGGAGGATTTAGTGCCGAGTATAGTAACGTACGTTCCGGTGTGGTAAACGTAGTAACAAAAGATGGAAGTGGGGGCTATACAGGAACAATTACCATCAAACATAGCGAAGCTGAACCCAAACATTTTGGTATCTCACCTTATGATGAGGATTCATATTTTCTTAAACCATACCTTAATGATGCAGTAGCCTGGACAGGTACTGAGTCAGGGGAAACCTATACTGACTTAGACAAAAACGGGTACTGGGATGCAGGTGAACCCTATACCGATTTTAACGGTGATGGCGAGTACACAGCTTGGGATAAATATGAACAAAGACAATATCCTGTATTTGGTGGCTGGAATGCACTTTCGGAATCAACACTAGGAAATGATGATCCTACAGATGATCTCAGTCCGGCCGCAGCTCAACGGGTTTTTGAGTGGCAATATCGTAAGCCCGGTAATATTATCAATCCAGACCTGAATATTGATGCCGGTTTTGGTGGTCCCGTACCCATTATTGGACCCATGCTGGGTAATCTGCGGTTTTTCCTGTCCTATCGACAGGATCAGGATGAATATCTTTATCCGGTATCCCGTTCGGGGACCTTTTCACGAACTGCACTCCTGAGGATGACTTCAGACTTGTCCAGAACTATGAAATTGAATATAACTGCCATGACTGGTGATCTGGAAGCAACCACCTCATCCCGTAGTGGCTTGACCAGTACCATGTCAAATGTTTGGGATCTTGCTTCCCAAGTGAATATGTCCGGATTTACCATGCCTTGGCGTTTGTACTCTGATCAATATTGGTCCCCAACAAAGGTTTCACACAGTACTCTATCGGCTAAATTTACGCATTTGCTTAGCTCTTCAAGTTATTATGAGTTGCTGGTTAAACACATTGATAAAAAGTATGTTACCGGTCCCGGTGATCCCCGTGATGAAGATAGTATGTATGAGATATTTGCTGGCTATTTTGCCGATGAGGCTCCAGTTGGTTTTTATGGAACACCGGTCACCAGTATCGAAGGCAAACTGACCATGGGTGGAGCGGTGAGTACCTCCCGTGATGAGAGTCGTGTTACGACTACTTCAATAAGTGGAAATTATACCAGTCAGGTGAATCGACAAAATCAGGTCAAAGCTGGTTTTGAATTTGTTTATGATGATCTGGAAATGGAGTTCGGTTCGTTGAACTATTTCCTCCCGGAAGGCAATTATTGGACCCGGATGTACTATAACCCATACCGGTTTAGCGCATATATTCAGGATAAGCTGGAATTTGAGGGCTTTATTGCCTCAGTCGGTCTTAATGCTGAATATATCGATCCGAATGCCGATTGGTACCAAGTTGATATTTATAATGAGGATTTCTTCTCAGCTAATTATAGTCTAGAGAATGATGAACAGTTTGAGACAAAGAAAATTGCACCGCAATTATATGTAAGTCCCAGACTTGCCATTTCACATCCGATTACCATTAACTCAAAGCTGTACTTCAACTATGGACATTACCGTCAAGTGCCTACCGCTGAGAGTTTGTTCCGGATCCAACGAAAGGCTGTGCTGGATGCTAATCGTGAAATTGAAGATCTCACCCAGCTTTCAGTAATAGGTGACCCAACTTTAGACCAAGCTCGAACAATCTCCTATGAACTGGGATATGATCATGC
>JAUVKO010000026.1 GCA_030596225.1 Fidelibacterota bacterium | reverse complement strand
GAGTATTTATTGTTGTAACACTAAGGTTTGGTAAGAAAGCGAGGGTATAATGCAGACGTTTCATAATATTGGAACAACCACCGATTGGATTGTCATGGTGGTTTACTTTATAGCCATCATGCTTTTTGGCAGTTATTTCGGTCGATATACAAAAAATACTTCGGATTTTTTCTTTGGCGGTCGTCGATTCTCATGGTGGCTGATCACCATGTCTATCGTAGCCACCGGTGTAGGAAGTCATAGTTTTGTAAAATATTCAGCTAAAGGATTTGAGCACGGGATCTCTTCCTCAATGACTTATCTGAATGACTGGTTTTTTATAGCATTCTTTATGTTTGGCTGGCTGCCAATCATCGTTTATTCCAAAGTTCGGTCAATCCCTGAATATTTTGAAAAAAGATTCAGCCCATCGTCACGTTTTTTAGCTACCATCCTACTACTACTCTATATGATTGGCTATATTGGAATTGGATTCCTGACACTTGGTAAGGCCATAATTCCAATGCTGCCAACCGCTTTTGTCCTGTTTGGGGCGACCATACCAGTTACTCTAATGGGTGCCATTATTGTCATCGCGATCATCACTGGTATCTATATTACATTTGGCGGTCAAACCGCTGTCATTTTTACCGACCTCTTGCAGGGTTTCATCCTGATATTTGCCGGGTTATTACTTTTCTTTTTTGGTATTACCTACCTGGGAGGTTTTGATATCTTTTGGGATCTACTTCCCACTGAATGGAAACTTCCTATGGCGGACTTTAATAAACCCGCGAATTTCAATTTTGTGGGCATATTCTGGCAGGATGCCATAGCCGGATCCATCGGGTTCTTATTTATGAATCAAGGACTGATCATGCGTTTCATGGCCTGTAAAAATGTCAATGAGGGTAGAAAAGCTGCCGGAATCAATATTCTCTTTGTCTTGCCTATCTCTGCAATCGTTGTTGGTAATGCCGGCTGGGTAGGGAAAGCAATCTCTGTGGCAAGTCCTGAGGTTATCAGTCCGGCAGTCTCACCGGATGAGATATTTGTTGTGGTGGCAAATATCATTGCAAGCCCTGGAATGTTTGGGTTCATCATGGCTGCTCTAACGGCTGCATTGATGAGTACAGTTGATACACTTATAAATGCGACAGCTGCCATTTATATCAATGACGTATATCGACCTATCCGGCAATTCCTTAAGAAAGCAGTTGGTACGGTTGCTGAAAATGACCGCAGAGAATTGCGGGCAGCACGGTATGCATCCATAGGTGTAACAATCCTGGGAGTTTTAGCTGTATTAGCTTTTAAAAACTTTCCAACTGTTTATGAAGCTCATGGCTTTTTCCATTCCACATTGACCCCACCTCTGGTTGTAGGAATATTTCTGGGTGTATTTTGGAAGCGATTTACTGCATCTGCCGTTATTACTACTTTCATAGGTGGTGTAGCGCTTATGATCCTTGGTGCAAGATATCCCGGCATATTGATCGCTCCTTTTGATCATGGGATTGAAATGAATCAAGCACATCCTTATTCATACATACGTGCTCTGTATAATACAGTAGTATGTTCAGGTGTCGCTGTTATGGCTGCTTTTTCTACTCGCTGGCAGATTAGCTTAATCGCAAATATTCGGAGTAAGTTAAATGACAAGACGATCATGAATGGAATGCTTGCTCTGACTATTCTACTCTTTGGAGTTGTTCTGTTTGGTATATCCGGAATCACTTTTCAGGTTATTGCTGTTCTTGGAGTGATTATTCTGGTACCGTTAACCGCAACCTACTTTGTTCACTATGATGAAGAAGTAAACACACTGGGTTTAACAGCAGCTTCAATTACTATTGCTCGAAAACAGTTTAAAGGCGGCGAGCCTAATGATCAGTTAGGTGAAAAAATACTCGTTCACTACAAACTTATTGATGGTGATGAGGATATCATGCGTTTTTCAGCAAATGACATGGCTGCAATGAAAGCGAATCAGGGAGATCTTGTATATCTCTGTGATAAAAGAGGATGGTTGGGTGGCCTTAAATCCGTCCATTCGATATTTGCTGAACCACATAATGAGGATGGTGTTGTTCATTTAACTTTCGGTCTCATTGAATCCGGTCTTTTTGCTGAAGGGAAAGAATTAAAAGCAGAAAAAGAGATGTAATGCAGAGCTTATGTTCCCTGCTGATCTTAATAATATTGGCCGGTGGATTTTCACAAGTCTCCGGCCAAATATCCTTTCAGGCGGCTTTTTGGAACGTTGAAAACCTCTTTGACACTACAGATGCTCCGGCTACTCAGGATGAGCAGTTTACGCCATCAGGCAGCTACGAGTGGACAGATGAACGTCTCACAAAGAAATTCCATGATTTAACTGAGGTTATTCACGACCTGGACTCCGAGCATGATCTGGCAATCCTGGGATTAGCTGAAATTGAGAACTTTTCAGTTCTGGAACAATTAAATCTTGAGTTTGTTAGGCGTGATTTTAAGATCATTCATAAAGAATCACCTGATGAACGGGGTATTGATTGTGCCCTGCTGTATGACCCTCAAAAACTGGTTCTCACAGATGAGCACTTTATTCCCATATTTCTAGCCGGTGATGAAAAGACCCGTGACATTATCGAGGCTGAATTCAGGATTCCCTCCGAAACAGGGCAAAGCCGACTTTATGTGTTTATCAATCATTGGCCTTCCCGCTGGGGTGGACAAGCGGAAACTGACCCATTAAGACGCAAAGCTGCTGCCACCTTAAGAATCAGGATCGATCAAATCCTGGTGAATGATCCAAAGGCTGATATCATTATTATGGGTGACTTCAACGATCATCCCAACGACCCTTCCCTAAATCAGGTTCTAAGAGCACAGCCTCTAAAATCCAACGCATGCCCAGGTGATCTTATCAATACCACCTGGAAGCTGCATGAAGACCCCAATGCTGGCACCATAATGTATCGTGGTGACTGGGGTGTACTTGACCAAATCATTATTTCCTCCGGGATGCTTGATAAAAATGCTTTCTCATGGGTGTTACATTCCAGCGATCCTTTCCGACCTGATTACCTCATCGAATCAGATGGAAAATATGCCGGTTGGCCCTTTCGTATGTATAGAAGCGGACGTTATCAGGGTGGCTATTCTGACCACCTCCCTATTTTCTGTTCAGTGAGTTATTCCAACTACTAAGTTCAAATGAAGATCCTATTTGTCTCTGCTGAAGTTGCTCCCTTTTCCAAGGCTGGTGGCCTGGCCGATGTTGCCGGCAGTCTTCCTCAGGCATTGACATCCTACGTATCTTCAATGCACGTTATCACGCCCCTTTACGGTCAGATCGATCGTCAGTTATTCTCAATCATTCCAGCAGGAATTAATGGTGAAGTTGTACTTGATAAGGAAGTCATACCTTATACGATTTTCCATCAAGCGAACGTAAACAGCAAAGTCCAGACCTGGTTTATTGAAAGTGAACAGTTTTTTACTCGACCGGGGATCTATACCAAACCAAATGGCCAGGGATTTGATGATAATAATCTTCGATATTTCTTTTTTCAACTGGTGGTGCTCGATCTGATAGAGCGACAACTGCTAAGCGTTGATATTCTTCATTGTAATGACCATCATACAGGTCTGTTGCCTGGTTTGCTCAAAGCTAATGGGATTAAGATCAGGACCATCTTCACCATCCACAATTTCCTCTATCATGGACACTTCTCTGTTGAAGAGAGTAAAATATTACCAAAACTGCTCCTGTCTTCCCTTTCTATGACTCAATGGAATAACTACAGCGCTCTCCTGGAAGGTATTGATCATGCTGATGCAATTAATACGGTTAGTCCGGGCTATGCTCAGGCACTGCTGCTTGGCGAGAATCTTGATGAACACAGTCATGAGCATATTTTGTCTGCTCAGCATAAATTTTCCGGTATTGTGAATGGTATTGATACTGATTATTGGAATCCAGAGACCGATACATACACCTCTGTTCCATTTTCTTTGAATAAGCTGGATGGAAAGCTCCGGAACAAGCTGGAATTGCTTCAGAGCAATGGTCTTGATGTAAACATGAAAGCACCCTTATTTGGCTCTATTTCGCGTCTGGTCGAGAATAAAGGATTTCCGCTGATCGTAGACCTATTAGACGATTTTGTAGCTAAGGGAGCGCAATTCATCTTTCTGGGGTCTGGAGATGAGGAAATAGCTAAACAGCTTAGCAAGGCTAGTCAGCGACACCCCGGGAAGATTGCCTTTATCGATGGATTTAATGAAGCGCTAGCCCATTTAATAGAAGCCGGGTCTGATATCTTTCTTATGCCCAGTCGGTTTGAGCCATGTGGATTGAACCAACTTTACAGTCTCCGCTATGGAACCATTCCCATTGTTCACAAAACCGGTGGCCTGAGTGATACGGTTCAGGACTGGAAAACAGGGCAAGGTACTGGCTTTGTTTTTGAACCCTACAAGCTTGAGCAGTTGCATAAGGCCATGAATCGCGCATTTGATGTTTTTAAAATGAAATCTGAATGGACTGATCTGATACGACGTGCTATGTCACAAGATTTTTCATGGGATCGATCTGCCCGTCACTATATTCGCATCTATAAAACATGAAAGTGAGGTCAAGATGAAACCTGACAAAATACGATTAGGAGCTATCATCCTTGGTGGCGGCCGTGGAGAGCGTTTATCACCCCTGACATCCTATCGGGCAAAACCAGCTGTCCATATTGGGGGGAAATACCGGCTGATCGATGTTCCCATCAGTAATTGCATCAATTCAGGAATTAACCTGATCCATATTTTGACCCAATTTAACACCACATCACTTCATCGGCATATTTCCAGAACTTACAAATTCGATATCTTTTCCAGAGGTGATATCGAGATTCTGGCAGCTCAACAAACAGCTAAGAATAAAGACTGGTTCCAGGGAACTGCTGATGCAGTCCGCTCCTATTGGGATCGTTTTGAACAAATGGATGCCACCCATTATATCATTCTGGCCGGTGATCACCTGTATAAGATGGATTACTCTGAATTTCTTCAACATCATCTGGATACAGGAGCGGATGTCTCTGTTGCTGTCCGGCCCATGCCGGCTTCCACTGCTCCTGAGTTGGGAGTCTTAAAAGCAGATTCGAATGATTCTATTACACGCTTTGTGGAAAAACCTCAATCCCAGGAACTTATTAACGAACTATCAGTGGATATTGATGGAGAACAGAATGTTTTGGCCTCAATGGGAATCTATATATTCCGGAAAGATATTCTGGAGGCTCTTTTAAAAATTAAAGGTGATGATTTTGGTAAGAATATCATCCCATACTCTATAGACACGTACAAAACCATGGCTTTTCGGTTTCAAGGATACTGGGAAGACATTGGAACGATCCGAACCTTTTTTGAGGCAAACATTGCGCTCACTGAGGAGAAATTCAAGTTCACCTTTTATAATGAAGATTACCCCATATACACCCGTCAACGATTTCTACCGGGAAGTGAGATCCGTGGTGCAAAAATCGATCATTCCATTATTTCAGAGGGTTGTAAGATCGGTAACGCTGAGATCAAAGACTCCATTATTGGTATCCGTAGTGTGATTGGCGATGGTGTTATTTTCGATCGAGTGTACTTTATGGGAGCTGATTTCTTTGAGCTTGTCTTTCAGGCTGATATTCCCATTGGTGTTGGTGATAATTGTAAGTTTAAAAATGTTATCCTTGATAAAAATGTTCGCATTGGAAAGAATGTAAAATTGATCAATAAGGATGGATTGAGTGAATATCAGAGTGATATCGTGACTATTAAGGATGGTATCATCATCATTCCCAAGAATGTGACGATTCCGGATAATTATGAAATCTAATCTGTTTATCTGATTTGCAGATCGGTACTAATTTCGGACATTGATGTCCTGCAAGATGCAGGTATTATTTCTCTGCAGCTTTTTTTACAGTTTTATTTGATTCTGACTTATTCTCAGTCTTGCTGCTCTTTTTAGTCGCTTTTGAAGCGGCAGTGCTTGAATTATTCTTCTTCTTGGCATAATCTGTAATGTAAAAACCGGAACCCTTGAAGATTAAACCACTTCCCCCGCTAACAACCCGCCGCACACTCCCCTGACAGTTGATACAGCTATCTATATGAGAATCTGACATTTTTTGGAATACATCAAAATGAGTACCACAATTCAAGCATTCATATTCATATGTTGGCAAATCAGCAAACCTTATTGATCATGTTTTTTTATGAAATTTCTTATGGAGCACACCGGCTACATAGGGAGTTACAAATGAAGTGATATCGCCACCAAAACTTGACACTTCCCTGACTATGGTTGAATTTAAATGCGTATAGGCTTCATGGGGCATTAAGAACACCTGAACCAAGTCAGGATGAAGTGTTCTATTGACCAAGGCCATCTGAAATTCAAATTCAAAATCTGACATTGCCCGTAAACCACGAATCATGGCCTTTGCATTTAGTTTCCGTGCATAGTCAACGATGAGACCATCGAAATATGTTACGGTAACATTGTTTAGATGTGCTGTGGTTTTTGTGATCATCTCCATGCGCTCTTCAACAGAGAACAGCGGCTTTTTACCAATATTGCGTCCAACAGCGACAATAACCTCATCAAAAATAGAAACAGCCCGCTCTATAATGTCCAGATGACCTAATGTGATTGGATCAAAAGTACCGGGATAAATGGCTAATTTATTCTTCATTTTCAATGCGCCTTATATATTTGAATTCTTGTTTCTGCAACCACTTTTTCTTTCTCGATCTTAAATATCTTTGATTCAAGCACAGTTTCACTTCTTCGTGCTTTTTCATATACAAAAATAGCTCCAGGATCAGCATGTGCTTCAATGAGACTTAACACCTCTGATGAGATCTCTTCCATGTAAGGCGGATCGGCCAGGATCAGATCAAATTTGTCATTGAGTCTTTTTAGAACCTTTTTGACATCGCCAACATAGGCCTTGAATTGTTTTTCGTGAGTTTTGATCCACATATTCTGCTGGCTGATATATTTCCCATCAATGTCTATTGATACCAGTGAATGGGCTCCCCTGCTCAAGGCTTCAAAGCCCAATGCGCCAGTCCCGCTGTAAAGATCCAAAACATTGAGACCCCGAACATCCCGCAAAGTATCAAAGAGCACAGTGCGTGCACGATCTGTAGTAGGCCTTACAGATCCTCCTCTGAGCTTTGGCAGAGGATGACCTCTCCATTCCCCAGAAACGATACGTGTCATGGTGTATAGGTAAAAAAGATGACATCAAGGCTCAGAATCAGATTTTCGTCCTGAAACTCAATATCTACAGATCTCAATAGAAAATTAGTCCGTGTCTCGGCCCAATAAGATAAAATATATTGCATCTCCTGGGGAGAACCGGTGAATGTGAACTTGGCAGGATTGTCACTGATTCCACCGGAAAGGTCAACAATGATCTCCTGTAAATATTCGTCAAAGGGTTGAGCCAGTGCATCAAAAAGTCTCATTACATCTAAAACTTGCACCTGAAAGTCTTGTTCAGCATTGATAATGATAGAAAACTTACTTTTCAATGTTGCCACACCGGGACTGTAGCTCTCATCAAAACTACCCAAAACAAATTGATCCAGGGCTGCTTTAATTTTATTAACCCAGGCTCCTCCCTGAGGTGCTGTGATAGTAAGCGCATCACGCTTGAGAAAAAGATGACCCTGGCCAAGCTCAATTGGATAATTATCAATGATCTCTGTGAGCAAAAGCAGCAAAGACCGATTATCAATGATCTTAATATCATCATCAGAGAGTTGGATAGGTTCATCTGCCACCGGCAAATATTCTGAGCTATCTTCCCCTTCATCACTTATCTGCATTGGATCTATGAACAGTGATTCAGCCGGAAGAGCGGCAATAGAATCAGCTATAGCGGCAATATGTTCAGTTACCGGCATAAGTTGATTGAATAGGTCTTCAGAGAGAATATCCTCAACTATCAGACTATCATCAACAGAAAATACTGGTAAAACGACTTCCTTTTTTAACGGGATCCCCATAACATCCATCCAATAGGTCTTCACAATATCCACTGATGGAAGCAGCTGTCCCCGATCATGAAAATAATAAGCACTTGCCGAAAGCACTATAACCAGAAATAAAAATAGAATAAAAGAACTACGTTTTGTTTTTTTAGCCGGGATAACTACTGGGCTTTTTTCATGAGAATCCTGTTCAACGGAATCATCTGCTTTAACTCCAGTATGCCGACGCCTTAAGGTCTCAGCAATCAGTTCATCTTCAGATAATTCCTGCTCGATCTGCTTTAAGCTTGAAAAATTAGCAGCTTTAAGAATCCCTTTATCTTTTCTCAGATCAATCTTCACTCGATTGCTCCTGAATCTCTATACTGAGGGCACCCAGCACGATCGCATATTCATCAATATTTTCAAAATCAGGATCTCTAAAGTTGAAATGATGAGCCAGATCAAGTGTTCGACAACTATTCTCATATTGTGTCAGATTTTTCAAAACTGTCGCATCACCGCTGGAATTGAAATAGAATAGATTTGTGAGCACATTTTCCGGGTCACGTTTGCCCTTGATGGCTTGCTCGATCGCTGTCTTGATTTGAGTGATCATTTGATAATCACCACGAACATGATCGAGTGTGATCTTATAATCCCAGTTCAATGAGGCATGAAAGAGACCTTTAAATTCATTATCCTGAAAGATATGGCAGTAGATAGTGTCTTTTCGATTTTCCAATAGGACCTGAATTCCCCCTTCAGAATCCAAGAGACCGCTTGTTGAAAACAAATCACCTATGGCCTGAATATCCATGATCACTTGCTTAACATCCAACTCAGATGGAGAAAACACTTTTCCGATCCATGAATCAAATGATTGAGGAATCCCAAGGGAAAGGTATTCCACTCCATTGTCAATTGAATCATTCAATTCCTGGTGAACCAGCTTATACTGAGATACTGCATTTTCCAGCATCTCTGTCATCCGCCACTTCAGATATTTTTCCAGATCAGCTCCTGTCAATGCATCATCCACTTGGTGGATCAGCATTGGGAACCAATCACTATCGATCACAATGTGAGTGTTATTATCTGGAAATTCGGCAAGATTCCTTATGGCAGTGATCTGTTCAGCTAAGCCCCTGATCACCTCAGCATTTGTTGTATCAGGAATCTGCAAGCCATCCTTGATATTAACCTTTCCCAGACTTTCAATGAAAGGGATTCCTTTGAAATCGACCAATTGGGCATATTTCAAAGTATCATGGGAAATGTGAATTGCCAGCATACTACCTCAGTTTAATCTACTTTGTCCAGCTGAATTCCCCATCCACAATACTTCCATGACTTGAGTCCAGCTGAGTGAAGAAAAGATAGCGCCTGGTCTCAATAGGTACGCGAATAGGTGATTCAACAGTTAGCCTGACATCGTTGCGCACAGTGATTCTATAGGGTAGATCTGTAACAGAACAGCGCATATGTTCAGGTGTGAGATGATATTTTGCGAAAAGTTCTTTTTTTACATATTTCTTGCTGACCAATGTATCCAACCAGCCACCAAAAGAGTCTTTTGACATGAACATATCTTTTTCTTGCTCACCTGCAACAAACTCAACGGAAACCGAATTGAGACTATCAATTTGAATAGAATCCAAAGCGGTATACTCATCACTTATCCGGTAGAGATTCTCCATAACACTATCTTCACTGAAGATCATGATAAAGCTATCCATACCATAAAAGATCTTTTCAACCCTGGCTGAATCACTCTTCTCTATAACATTGAATGCTCTAACACTATCAGTGCCATCAAAATCATACTGATACTCGGAATTATCCATGGCAATCAAAAAAGCCAAGGTGTCCGGTGAGAATTCCTGAGTCACACCAATTTTTTGACGATACCACACTCCAGTGAAAGTCGAATCATTGATTTGGACAACAGTATCTCGAGGAATGGTGAATGTAGTATCGTATTCCGCGAGATATGTGGGAAAAACATTAACCAATATCGTATCAGGGAGAAATTCAATGACTTGAGAACCACTCCAATCAAGGGAATCAACACCGGCCAAATGCTCTGCCTGACTTATCAGCTTATAGGCATATTCATGATCGTTGCTAAACTCGCCCGTAAGTTTTTCATGAAGTTTTATATTCATATTATCATATTGACGAAGGAATTCCTCAAATACATTCACATAAAATGTATCCGCTTCAGCTTCAATTATTTGCCATTTAAAATAATCAGACTTCTTCTTTAAAGTATCAGCGATAAACTCCACGACCTCCACTGCTGCCATATTCCAATCAAGATCGTTCAGATTAACTGAAGTTTTGTAATAGGCTTGATCCAGACTGACTTTATTAAAGTATTGAGGTATATTATTGTGAATATTAATGCTAAAGACGGCATCAGTAAGGTCAATATCAATGTGAATGGAATCAATACCCACATTGGGTGATCCCAGAGAATCCATCGCTATACTGATCACATGCTGAGCGATAAATGAACTAGGTTCATCATACCCTGTTAGCATTTTGTAAAGTAAATTCTGGCGTTTGGCCAAAGCAGTATACATGTCTTCGACTTTGATCTCAACCGGGATCTCGATAACTTCTTCACTTGTGTCAGCATACATCAGAGTGAGAAATTCAGGCATCATCTCCAGAGTATCATTCTGAATCATGAATTCAGATAGTGCCATATTATAGAGTGTATCACCATAAGTTGCTGAATCGTAAGAATCGATGACAAATTGTTTCTTAAGAGCAAGCTTCGACTTTTCAAGATTCTTTTCAAAGTTGGTGGGAATAATAAAATCAACCTTCACTGAACCGTCATAGATACCAGTAAAATCGATTAGACCACTTAGTTCGGAATCTAGTTCCATGCTATCCATTACAGCATCAACCAGTGGATTCGAAAATTCCGGATACTTGGTGTAGCTACCGGTGAGAGCATTGAACATGGAGGTTTTTATATTCTGGTAAAGGATATCATATTTTTCAGAAACGTTAAAACTGAGAACGACACTATCAATTTCCAATGTCTGTTCTCCGGTGTAGCTCCTATTATCAAAAAGAGTCTTAATGCTGTCTAGAATATGAGTAACAGAATGTGGAGACATGTAGTGATTGGGCAGTAGTCGTTTAAAGAGTTTAAGATGCAACTCATTGTAATATTCGTTATATGCAGCTGAATAATCGACATTAATAGATTTTCCCGGGAGGGCAACCTTCTGATTGCCATAGAAGCTGTAATTGGTGTCTGTGGCAGCTGCCAGCATACTATCCCTAACAGTATTAACGACAGCAAGCAGTTGTTCTGAATCAGTCGTATAGGCTTTTGAAAGCTGATAATGAAGCTTTTCTGCCAGAGTAATTGTATGCATTCTGAAGCGAGATTCATCACGCAGTTCTGCTTCATAATCCCAGATCGTTTTCGGAAGGTAGATCACACTTATGAATAAGGCAATCAGGATAACAATAACTATCCCATTGGTTCGATGATTTTCAAAAACGTCTTTAATCACGTGTCCTCCTCAATTACTCTATTGTAACTAAACCCTCAATCCGGGCATATAATATTTTACCGATTCCCTTAACGAGAATAATATCAGCTTTATTCTTAAAAGGACCATTTTGATCCGTGTAAGTTTTAATTCGCTTTGCAATCGCCGGTCCTATTCCCGGCAATTCTACGAGTTGACTCACTTCAGCGGTGTTGAGATTGATCTTTTCAAATCTTATCGCAGAACTGTCCGGGTGAAGAACTTCATTTTCCGCCGATTGTGAATCCATATCTTCGGAGCTATCAACAAGAACCAACTCTCCTGAATTGATATGCGCCGAGACCTCTTTGAAGCGTTTCTCTTCCGCATAAAACCGTGTTGGTCTTAATTGCTCATCCAGGCGTTTATTCCTAACCACCTTAATAATTGCACCTGTACACAGGGTACCTATCAAAAAATAAATGACAATACGTTCTTGACGGGTAAAATTTAGCAAGTTTCCTGCCTCATCATAGTAAGGATTTTATTTTTCTAAAGACACTTTTATCTTTACGCTGATCTCCATAATGGTCGGCCAGACGTTTATATATCTCACGCTCATGCTTGCTTGGCTTAGTTGGCGTTTGAATCTGGATTTTGACCATCTGATCACCCAACATATTACTATTTAGCCGTGGAATACCTTTTCCCCTTAGCCGTAGTATTTTTCCCGATTGAGATCCGGCAGGGATTTTAAGGTTCACTTTGCCAGTGAGTGTAGGAATCTCTATTTCGGTTCCCATCACAGCCTGAGCCATATCGATAACAAGCTCCAGATAAATATTATCCTCATCTCTGATAAAAAGATCATGCTCCTTTTCATCGATGAGAACGATCAAATCACCCTGTTGACCATTCCGCCGGGCTGCATTGCCTTCTCCCCTGAGCGTCATGTAATTCCCGGCATGCACACCGGCCGGTATTTTCGCAGAAACTACGGATTCTTTTCTGATTCGGCCATCACCACGGCATGTTCTACAGGGATTGGCGATGACTTCTCCCGTACCATCACAATTGGTGCAGGGCTGAATATTGACAAACTGACCAAACATTGAACGGGATACCTGCTGCACTTCACCCCGTCCATGGCAAACGGAACAATTAGTTTTTCCTGTGCCTTTTTGAGCGCCACTACCTCCACAGTCAGAGCAATTCTCGAAACGTTTAACTTTCAACTTCTTTGTCACACCGGTAGCGATCTCTTCCAGAGTTAACAGCAGTTTGACTTTAAGGTCAGAACCTCTGGCACGACCACGATTGCGTGCGCTGCCACCGCCAAAGATATCTCCCAATCCACCGCCACCACCGAAACCCTCCATAAATATCCGTAAGGCATCAGAAAGATCTACGCCAAAACCGCCACCACTAAAACCTTCAAAGGGATTCCCACCCATACCGCCTTCAGGTGCGTGACCAAACTGATCATAATGAGCTTTTTTCTGATCATCATTGAGAACAGAATATGCTTCCGCTGCTTCTTTGAATCTGGATTCTGCTTCTTTATCCCCTGGATTCTTATCCGGGTGATATTTCATAGCAATCTTACGATAGGCCTTCTTGATATCGTCCCTGGCAACTCCTTTTGAGAGTCCTAATACTTCATAATAATCACGTTTGGCCATAATTACTGACTTACCACTACTTTAGCTGCTCGCAACACACGATCTCCTGCTTTGTAGCCTTTCTCAAAGACTTCAATAACTATACCTGATTCATGATCATCAGAAGCTTGCATCGCCATGGCTTCATGGAATTCAGGATCAAATGTTTCTCCAAGAGAATTAAAGCTTTCAACATTATTGTTATCTTTCATATATTTCCTGATCTGCTCCAGCACAAGCTTTACGCCATGCTGTTTTGAATCTTCATCACCATGTTCTTTTTCGTACTTTTCGGATCGTTCAAGATTGTCAATTATAGGGAATAGTCCAATAATAACTCTGTCTTTCGCGAAGTTCAAAGAGCGCTCTTTCTCTCTCTCAACCCGTTTTTTCCCATTTTCATATTCTGCGACAACACGTAACATCTTTTCTTCAGCAGCTTCTACACGCTCCTGTTGATCGTCAAGATCGGACTCCAGTTGCTCTACTTTCTCTTCAAGTTCAGCAATAGTCTTAGCTAAAGCTTTTTCTTTGCTGCTCAACCTGGGCTTTGCCACTGGTTTTTTCGCCGTAGTCTTTTTTATAGTTTTCTTTTTTGGTTTGTTTGTC
>JAUVKO010000211.1 GCA_030596225.1 Fidelibacterota bacterium | reverse complement strand
CTATGCATTCTTCATCTTTTGAATTCATATAGACTCTTTTGAAGTACAATTGGTATTAGGACTGCCAGGGCTTATTGCTGGAAAGATTGGGGTTATCCTCACCCCATTCCTCTTCGGTGTGATCAGGATCTTTATCCCAGTCTATCTCAGCAGCCTGAGTATCCGGCAAATCTTTGTCATCATAATCAGATTCTTCAAATCTCAGATATTCATCACCATAGACAGATTCATCGAAAAAATCAATGTCATCTACGATTTCGGCAACCATAAGGAATTCGAGAAAATCCATATACTTTTTATTTTTGAGATTTGTTGCGCAGTGTGAGCAGATGAGAGATTTTGCTAATTTCTCCTCTGACAGTTCTTCACCACAATTCGGGCATACAATATCTTCCATAATACCCTCCCGTTAGTTGTTTATTTCCAATACCTCATAAAGCGCGCAAATGTAGACGGACACATAGGGGGTGCCAAGAGATATTTGAAGCACGTAATTTGCTAGGAAAATCAGGTTCGGACGATATATTGCAACAATTAGAGCATTATTTGAAGGGTTAAAATGGCTGCAAAAAAGTTCAACAAAACGACACTAAAGAAGTTCAAAGTGATACTTGTGAACGAGCGTAATCGAATCGTTGAGGACCTGGATTATCAGAAAAACGAATTAAATAAAACGATTACAGATAGTGCAGGTGAGCTTTCTTCTGCAACCTACCACATGGCTGACGTTGGAACGGATATGGCTGAGCGAGAGAAGACCAGTCTGTTTGCCCACAGACAAGCCAAGTACCTAAGTGATGTTGATGAAGCTTTGGCTCGGGTGGATGAAGAGACTTATGGTGTTTGTATTATTTGTGGAGATTTAATCGAAGAAGATCGTCTAAGAGCAGTGCCTATCGCTAAGTACCATGTCTCCTGTAAAGAGACCCAAAATCAGCGCAATCACAATCAGTAAGTGCGCTAACTCACTCTGTTAATTTGCTTCTATAAGCGCAATCAGATTTAAAATATTCTTTTCGTAGAATCCACTCTCTTTCTGAGAGTAGATTACATTTAACCCCGAATCTTCAGAACCAAGACCGATTTTAAGTGCAATATTCAGGGCTTTGATCAGTTTGATCATCTGTTTACCCGGTACCGGATCAAGCTGAAGAAGAATATCCGGATTAAAAGCTGCAATACGACTTTGGATACGGATACGTTCTTCAGTATTGGGTGCATAAGTCATATCAGCATACTCACAATTAACGTTTAAACCTGGACGCGAACTTGTCGGCGGAACAAGCAGCAGAAACTCGAAGCGCTCTGGCAAATTATACATTCTCTGTAACGTATAGCGAGCAATTCTCAGCCATTTCTTCTGCTCCGGGTAAATAATGGCGATCCGCTGAATACCCTGAAATCGTTCCTGAAAACTATAGGGGATTTCCCGGTCTTTCAAATTTGATTTTCCTAATATCATCAGGAGCGTGATTTAATTTAAATATACACTAGAATCAATGGACATATTTATTGAGAATAATATTTTCTTATTACAGTTAAGACATAAAGCCATGGTATGGTGTAGTACAGACGTAGCATGCTACGTCTCTGTAGATGATTATGGTTTAACTGCTTTTTTTGTACTATTGTGGACAACCAAAAATAGACTCTATTAACCGAGGAATAATCATTGCATCATCTTCTGCATAATAGAATTTATGCACCATGGTTAGAACCATTCTCACAGCCTTCGCCACAGTTTCTCTTCTGATAGCTCAGGACTATCACTGGCCCATTCGAGCTTCGCGAAGTTTATCTGCAACCTTCTGTGAGTACCGCTCCGGGCATCTTCATGCCGGCATCGACATTAAGACCTGGGGTGAAATAGAAGTTCCCTGTTTAGCCATCGCTGATGGATACATCGAACGGATATTGGTAGGATACAATGGATATGGTCGTGGCCTGGTCTTACGCTTGAATGATGGGAATAGCGCTATTTATGGTCATCTGGAGCTTTTTACACCAAAGCTTGAGGAAATTGTTCAAGCGGAACAACTGCAGCGCGATCAATACTCATTCCGCATTCAGTTTACTCCAGAGCAATTTCCAGTTAAAGCCGGACAATTTATCGGCTATAGCGGGACGAGTGGAACAGAACACCCTCACCTGCATTTTGAGATACGAGATTCCCTTCGTCAAGTCCTGAATCCCCATTTTTTTTACTCAGGTGTAAAAGATACACGGGCTCCGGTCATAGATGAGATTTTACTGTTCCCGGCTAGTTCTGAAAGCAGAATCAATAACAGCAGATTCCCGGTAATCATCGATTTGCAAACCACGAACAGACCTGTTTCGACAACAGGACCTTTCCGTTTGGCTATAAACACGCATGACCGTGCTAATGGAACCCTTAATAAATGCAGTGTTTACCGTGCCGATGCTTTTGTAAACGATTCCTTAGCCTTCAGTCGTAAGTTTGACCGTGTTCCCATGAAATTAATGGACTCTGTAAAAGCTATCTATCCCGGAGTTCGAGGAAAACGGGGCTGGCGATTCATGACTATGTTTAACGATGGAGAGAGCGATCAAACTCCTTTCACTCCCAGCATGTTACATGGCACCATCATCCCGGAAGGTGTCTCTACACTAAAACTCAGAGTGGCAGATATTCAAAGAAATGTGACTACAAAGGAATTTCTCTTTCGCGACCAAACGCTCGCTTCCTGGGAACTGGAGCAGGTCGGTGAAAGCTTTCATATCACCCGTAAATACACAGAGAATAGATATGAAAAGTTTCAGTTCTATACAGGAAACAATGTATTCGTTCCGGTGGCTCAAACTTTTTACAGACTTAAGTCAACTACCTGGATCCTGAATCCTGTAGATAAGGATCAGGGCATTCGAGCACTGGGTGCCCTCGGGGGTGAGATCAAATGGATCGTCTCACCTCAGAATCAAGCTATACCGGGATTGACCCATCAATGGATACCCAAAGATGATGGATTCGTACTCAAGCTGGAAAGCGATGAACAATATATATACCCCATTTCATATGACCTGTATGGTAATTCTTTCCATCAATCCGGTGAACTCGTTCAGACAAATCCTTATATAGTGGAAACCGATATTATTCCCCTGGGGCAACGTGCTCAAGCCAGATTTATGAAATTCCGAGAAGGCTTATCGATACTCTATTCACTCAAACTAAAACCACTACACTTACTGAATCCATCTGATAGTACCAAAATCATCTCGGAACAATCAGGGCTTTCTCTTAAAGCCATGAACAAAGGAGACCATAATCTCTATCTGGGTGTTGATACGACCACTGCTCTTTTTGATGGACAAATTGTTGTTGGAATCACAATCAAGTTATTAGGTTCTGATAAATATCAATTCAGGGGACAATTAAGCTTTCAGCACCCTGAATCTGAACAGCCTTTCTCAATATTCACTCCTGGAAAGAAAGGTGTATGGAAGCGTTTAAGCAGCCGGGATTCGACTAATTTTACTCTGCTTGATATCCAGAAAGGTGGTCGCTTTTTCTTGGTTTTAGATAATCAAGCACCTTCGGTGAGACCGTTAACACAAGTCCGTGAAATAAAAACCGGAACTCGGCTCGTATTTAAGATCATTGATAATAGTGGATTCATCCGCTACCGTCGCCCTTCACTGGCAGCTAGCCTAGACGGAGAGAAATTCTTCCCGGATTACAATCCATTGAGACAAGAGTTATCTTTTCACGTACCCCATAACTTTCAAACCGGCCAGCATACTTTTAAATTTTCTGTTCAGGATGCATCAGAAAATACCGAGGATTATGTTTATCAGTTTACTGTAAGACGTTAACATTTTCTCAAATGAGGCGTTTCTGAAGCTGAATCACCACACAATTTTTATTTGAATTTATGACACCTGGCGATGGTACGGCTCATATTGCACACATCGGTGGATTCGTTACCGGGCTTATGTTATACCAATTGTATTTCAAAGGTGCACTATAAGTCCAAAATATTTTTTCGTTTTAGAAGCTTCACAATTAGAAGCATAGCGGTAGCTATGGTGAAAATTTTAAGTGCACTAAAACGGGAAAATATGCAGAAATTTAGT
>JAUVKO010000203.1 GCA_030596225.1 Fidelibacterota bacterium | reverse complement strand
GCCTATTTCCTGGGAATGTGTTCATTCCTGGCCGTTTCTAAACGGGTTGATACAGCGATTGGTCTTGGAGCAGCAGTCATCTTTGTAGAAGTAATTACAGTACCGGTCAACTGGGCTCTGAATCATTATCTACTGGCTCCCGGTGCCCTGGCCTGGGCCGGTTTACCTGATGTGGACCTCAGTTTCCTGGGTTTTATATCCTACATTGCAGTTATTGCTGCCCTAGTTCAATTGGTAGAAATGATCATCGATCGTTATAGTCCTGCCTTGTACAGTGCACTGGGTATTTTCCTGCCCCTGATTGCAGTGAACTGCGCCATTTTAGGTGCTTCGTTATTCATGGTAGAAAGAGAATATACTTTCGCTGAATCGGCTGTTTTCGGACTGGGGTCGGGAATTGGTTTTGCCCTGGCAATAGCAGCTATGGCGGCCATTCGTGAGAAACTGCGCTACTCTCACATACCAGAGGGATTACGCGGTTTAGGAATCACCATGTTAATCACCGGACTCATGGCTATGGCTTTCATGAGTTTTTCCGGCATCAGTCTGTAAGGAGAGCAATATGAGTATTCTAGGCTTGATATTGCTAAGCACCCTGGTTTTCACAGGGACGATCCTGATCCTGGTTGTGATCCTGAATTATGCTACATCCAAGCTGGTTAACACGGGTGACGTCAAGATCCTGATTAATGGTGATGAAGAGAAATCTATCAGTACACCTGCTGGATCAACCTTGCTTCAGACCCTGGCTGCGGAAAAAATCTTTCTGCCTTCAGCCTGTGGTGGGGGTGGAACCTGTGGCATGTGTACCTGTGTCATTGAAGAAGGTGGAGGTGAGGTTCTTCCCACTGAAAAACCCCACTTGACCCGTACAGAGATAAAAAATAACGTACGTTTAACTTGTCAGGTCAAGGTCAAATCCGACATGAAGATCAAGATCCCTGATGAGATATTCAATATCAAGAAGTGGGAATGTGAAGTGGTCTCTAACCACAATGTGGCCACATTCATCAAGGAATTTGTTGTTCGCTTACCTGAAGGTGAGAATCTTGACTTTCGGGCAGGAGGCTATATTCAGATCGATATTCCTCCACATAAGCTGGATTATTCCGAATTTGATATCGAAGAAGAATATCGTGGAGACTGGGATAAATTCAATATGTGGCGGTATCATTCAGAATTGGATGAATCGATCTTTCGAGCCTATTCCATGGCCAACCATCCGGCAGAGGGTAATATTGTGATGCTTAATATACGTATCGCCAGTCCCCCACCCGGAATGGATGTTCCTCCAGGTTTGGCATCATCCTATATCTTTAACCTAAAACCGGGTGATAAGGTTATTGTCAGCGGACCATACGGAGAATTTTTCGCCAAAGAGACTGATCGTGAAATGCTATATGTTGGCGGCGGTGCAGGAATGGCGCCTATGCGGAGTCATATCTTCGATCTGTTAAAGACCCAACACACTACACGGAAGATTTCCTTCTGGTATGGAGCCCGTTCAAAACGCGAGATGTTCTATGATGATGAATTCAAAGCCCTGGCCGAGGAGTTTCCCAATTTCAGTTATAATGTAGCTCTCTCGGATCCCATGGAAGAAGATAACTGGGATGGACCGGTTGGATTCATTCATCAGGTGGTACAGGATACATATCTTGAGAAACATGAAGCACCTGAAGATATTGAATATTACATGTGTGGACCACCTATGATGATTGATGCTGTAGACAATATGCTTTATAATCTGGGTGTTGAACCGGAAATGATCGATTACGATAAATTCTAGTTCTACACTTAATTTAGATCATATAAAAAAGGTTCGGGTATCCGAGCCTTTTTTATTAAATTTAAAGGTAATCAGGAAGGGTCAACTATGAATAAGCAATCCAAAAAAACAAATTTTATTGTTTCACTGATGTGGTTTGGAATTTTACTCTTGATACTTACAAGCTGCAGTGATGAGGCTATTCTCCATGATGAATTTGCTTTTAGTGGGTCGACCATGGGAACAACTTATCATATAATTATTGTAGGTGACTCTATTGAAGTTTTGCAACGCAGTTCAATTGCTACCCAGGTAGACAGTTTTTTGCTGGCTTATAATCATATTTTCTCAACTTATGTGGATAAAAGCGAAATATCGCGTTTCAACCGAAACCAGACCATAGAGCCAATCCCTGTATCTGCAAAACTATTGCATGTTGTTATAGCCGGCCAGGAATTATGCGTGAAATCCGGTGGTGCTTTTGATATAACAGTTATGCCTATCGTGAATTTTTTTGGATTTGGATTTGAGCCCGGTGAAAATCGCTTCCCCACTGTCGATGAGATCGATGCCTGGTTACAACTGACTGGATGCGATATACTGGAGGCTGGAGACACGACTTTGACGAAGTCTGATCCTCGAGTCAGTATTGACTTGAGTGCCATCGCTAAGGGAGATGCTTCCGATGAGGTTGCCAATTTATTATTAGCACTTGGCTTTAAAAATATCTTTGTGGAGATTGGTGGGGAGATCATGACACATGGTGTTAATAAATTTGGTGAATCCTGGAGAATTGGCATTGATCGTCCCTCCTTTGATATTGCTTCTGGAGTTGAACTTCAGCATGTTATCCAACTGAACAACATGGGCGTGGCTTCCAGTGGTGATTATCGGAACTATCGTGAAGTAGAAGGCAGACGAATCTCACATACTATCGATCCTCGAACAGGATCTCCCATTGATCATCATCTTGCTTCAGTTACGGTGATAGCAAAAACATGTATTCTAGCAGATGCCTTAGCGACCTGTGTGATGGTACTGGGTCCTGAAGAGGGATTGAGCTGGCTTGAAGATTATCCCCAGGCCGAAGGTTTGCTGATCATTCGTGAAAAGGATGGATCTTTCAAGGAATTCACATCCAGCGGTTTCCGACAATATATGATTGATTAATCTTACAGCTGGTATTGACGTACCAAATTTAGTACAAATTGTTGAATGTCATCCCTATCCAGCATGGAAATCCCATGCTGATCCAGATAAGGTCCAATAGCTCGCTTGATTAGTTTCAACTCCATGTCCACGGGGTCATTGCCAAAACCTTCAGCATTAAATAGACAAACATCCAGCTGTTTGATCAGGGTCACCAGATATTGGCTGATTCGATTCATTTTTTTATAGTTTAAATGCTCCGGTCTATCCGTCTCCTGATGGTAATGCTGCCATCGACCACAGGTAAAAAACAGGTAAGGCTGATTATTCTCACGCAAAACATGGTGATCACTTAAATCCCCCACATACCGATTAAGCGTGGCAACATTTCTTAAGCCGGCAGGCAATTCTGTTTTTAATAAAAGCTTAGCTAAAGTGGAGTGACTTTCTGCACCTAAGATAAAAAGTAGGTCTTCCATACCTTCCATAGGGACATCGTGGCCCACCAGATCAAGAACAAGTCCGGCATGAATGTCACCAAGCCGTTGCCTTTCATAGAAATTGGTTGATCCCATGTGGTCTGTCAGGAAACGGGGTGGTTCTTCAGCATCAGGAAAGAGGAATATAATATCTCTCTGCCTGTTGGTCTGTTTTAAGGATTGGAGAACTGCCAGCCAAACAGCAATAGCAGCGGCATTGTCATCAGCACCCGGTTGATCTCCGCATGTATCATAATGGGCAACTAATAGAACAGGTTCTAATTGTCTATTTTTTCCGGGAAGAACACCGGCCAAGTTACAATAGTCAGTTGACTCTACCTGATAGGGCAATTTGAATGAATCTCCGCTATAAGGTATAAGTCCAAAAGCATTCATCCGTTCAATCAGATATCGCTTTGCCACTTCATGACCATGACTACCTACTTGACGTGTTCCCGGTGCAGCCAAAGCTTCAACATCTATGCGCAACTGTTCATGCATCCCCTACCTCAATATATTCTATTTACGTGGTAGCATAAGTATTTCAGCAATGATCGCAACGACAAATCCTGCATTGAGCTAAAGATATTGACCCAAGGAGTGGCAATTCCTTTATTTCTTTATACTCCTCTGCATTGAGAGATTTGTTAGAAATTTTGCACACTTCCTTAACAGAAATAAAAATATTCTTGAATTCTGGGCTCTCTTGTATAATACCAATTGTATTTCAAAGGTGCACTATAAGTCCAAAATATTTTTTCGTTTTAGAAGCTTCACAATTAGAAGCATAGCGGTAGCTATGGTGAAAATTTTAAGTGCACTAAAACGGGAAAAGATGCAGAAATTTAGT
>JAUVKO010000055.1 GCA_030596225.1 Fidelibacterota bacterium | reverse complement strand
ACAAGAGCACCAGCCTGTTCGCTTAACTCTCTGTTGCTGAATTCATCCTGACAGGAAACAAAAAACTGTATGACAATAAATAACTGTAAAATTTTTAAAATGTTACTCACGTTGAGCTTTCTCCTCCAGTAATAATTTCAGCAAATATCAACGTAATAATGATTAATGACTATCAAAGAATATCAAATAATGATGATTTTCATATCGTCAATTAAGGGCATGATATTAACTCAAATATTGAATAAATAGCTAATAAACCTAGCACTGGTCCAGAAATAGCAGTAGCGGAGTTTGTCCTGAGCAAATAACGTGAGTCGAAAAGCCCTTTCGCAAATACGGTGTATAAATTTTTGTGCACTCTATGGTAAAATGTGTTTTGCGGGTTCGTCAAGGGTAAAATATCATTCTAAAAACTTTTTAAACAGCAACGGCCGCAAACAGATGGGGATTTCAAATGTACTTGTTTTGGTTCGTGAATTGCAGCATCAGAATCAATGTGAAAATCACTTTGGAGATGGGAAGAGTTCTTTCCGAAATTTATATTATATTCTTTCCATAATTTTGTTGATGACATTCACACCGAAACGGACTTAGTTTACATCTGTTTCGATGAACAGCTACAATGCATTTTTGCATGGGCTCCTTAAAAAGGTAGTATTTATGCTGATAGATGGTTTGAAGTTAACAGTGATCGGGATGGGAACTGTATTCCTGTTCCTGATTCTTATGGTTTTTATTATTTCCTTCACTTCGAAATTGTTAGCTCCATTCGTCGGCATCCTGGAGAAAAGGGATGAGCTGTCTCCCCCTAAAAACCTTCAAAAGAGCTCTAAGAAAATCCTTAGCGCCATTATGGCTGCGGTTCATCAGTATAGACAGGATTTTGAATCAAAATCCGATATTTAGAACCAGTAAATAGCCCTTCAAACCCGATTATTCATGAACAACTGATATCCAAATATCCAGGGAGATCTGATGAAGAAAATTAAATTTATGGACACCTCATTTCGTGATGGCTTTCAATCCTGCTATGGTGCAAGAGTAAAAACGGAAGACTTTCAACCAGCCCTGAAAGCAGCAGCTGAAGCGGGGACCAGATATTTCGAAATTGGTGGTGGTGCACGTTTCCAGAGCTTGTATTTCTACTGTCAGGAAGACGCATTCGAGATGATGGACACCTGTCGGGAAACAGTAGGTCCAGATGTAAATTTGCAGACTCTCGCCCGTGGTGCAAACGTCGTGGGACTGATATCTCAATCACGGGATATTATTGACTTGCATGCAAAGTTGTTTAAAAAACATGGTATCACGACTATTCGCAATTTTGACGCCTTGAATGATGTACGAAATCTGGCCTATTCAGGAAGCAGAATACATGCTTATGGTCTGAAACATCAAGTGGTTGTGTCTCTTATGGGGCTTCCTCCCGGTCTGTCAAATGAATACGCTCATTCACCAGATTTCTATTTTGATTGTTTGCAAAATATCATTAATGAGGGAATCCCCTTTGATACAGTTTGTTTCAAGGATGCTTCAGGTACGACTACTCCCAAGACTGTTTTCGAAACAATTCAACGGGCAAAAAAAGTACTGCCTGGCGAGGTTAAGATCCATATGCACACACATAGCACTGCCGGAATGGGTGTCAGTTGCTATATGGCAGCCATAGAAGCGGGAGCTGATATCATAGATCTGTCAATGCGCCCACTGAGCGGCGGCACTGCCCAACCGGATATCCTCACCATGTGGCATCGGCTTAAGGGTACTGAGTATACAATTGACATCGACTATGAAAAGATACTGAAGGCTGAAGAGATCTTTGAAGAATGTATGCAAGAATATTTCCTTCCACCGGAAGCGAAAGAAGTCAGTCCATTAATCATTCTCTCACCTATGCCCGGTGGCGCTTTGACCGCCAATACTCAAATGATGCGTGACAATAATTGCTTCCATCTCTACCCCCAGGTAATCAACGAAATGCGTGAAGTTGTTGAACGGGGTGGATTTGGTACTTCTGTAACTCCTGTTTCTCAATTCTATTTCCAACAGGCCTTCGCAAATGTCACCCAGGGTAAATGGAAAACTATTACTGATGGTTATGGTAAAATGATTTTGGGATACTTCGGTCGCACTCCTGCTGATCCCGATCCGGAAATCGTCAAACTGGCAGCTGAGCAGATGGGACTTGAGCCAACAAAGAATGATGTCCATGATATCAACGACAACAATCCAAAGTTGGGTATTGATACTGCCAGCGAGAAACTAAAGCAGGCCGGGTTACCAACAAATGAGGAAAACATTTTCATAACTGCCACTTGTGGGGACAAAGGTATTGCATTTCTTCAGGGTGATAAACCTTTCGGTATCAGATATAAGAAGGATGTGGAGACCGAACAGGTTATTTCAGTGAAGGGAAAAAGCGAAAAACAAGACACACTCAAAACTGCTGGTCAAACAGGAAGATATTTCGTAACTGTAGATGGCGAATCATATGATGTTCAAGTCGCTCCTGGTGGAACTACTGTCACACCCGCAATACCAGGAAGCAGCAAACAAGCCCAAGCTGGACGAGTAATCGAATCATCTACCAAGGATAATTTCGAAGTAAAAGCCCCTATGCCGGGAACTGTGATGCGCATCTATGTGAAAGCTGGTGAAGTAGTCGCTGCTGGTCAAATTATCGCCATGCTGGAAGCTATGAAAATGGAGACCAAAGTAAAAACCGAAAGAGCCGGTAAAGTCATCGAGGTTTTAGCCTCACAAGGTGACTCTCTGGATTCCGGAGATATTCTCGTTGTTATGGTGGAGGTATAATGCAGTTTGCGCGACTTCTTTTTTCAGGAGCATTTCTAATCTTTTCAATTTCCGGTTTCACTGATTTGAAAGCCCAAACGGCCACATCCTCAGAAATACTTCCCCAGACGGATCATTTAGTTCTCTCTTATTCCGAAACCGCTGGTGAATTTTTACGCTGGAACAAGCTTCCTGATGGCAATCTTCAACTTATCTATAATTGGGATCTCCCTGCTACCATTTTTTCTTTGTCGGTGGTGAAGGGGCAAAAGGTTTTACCTGGTCGCGAATTAATTATTCTATCAATCTCTGATCGAAGCAAAGCCACAGTTCTTATAGGCGAGACAATGGAAATTGTTGATCTTGGCAACATTCGAACTGCCAGTTCTGTCAAACGTGGAGATATTCTATTCGTTTTTAAACCCCACCTGTTGCTGCATGACTCGATAATTATGAATGAGGAAATGGCGACTTCAGAACGTCTTCCCCCCTGGGGAGAGATGATCACCCTGATCTGGGAAAGCACGGGACTTTACGATCTGTACAGACAAACATTCACGGATTTTCGGAATACCTGGTCTCTTGGTATTGGCCGTTTGATCATGATTGGAATTGGGATACTATTGTTGTATCTGGCCATTTTTAAAAACTTCGAGCCTTTACTGTTGGTCCCTATTGGATTCGGTGCAATCCTGGCCAATGTCCCACTTGTAAATATCGCGGGACCAGATGGAATACTGGGCATGATCTATCATGTCGGTGTTGGCACGGGTATTTTTCCGCTGCTAATTTTTATGGGAGTTGGTGCCATGACTGATTTCGGACCGCTTATCGCCAACCCCAAAACCGCGTTGCTTGGTGCTGCTGCTCAGTTTGGTATTTTTTGCGCCCTTTTGGGAGCACTTTTCATCTCGAGACTTGGATTGGGAATTGAATTTGATCTTAAGGATGCCGCTTGTATCGGTATTATCGGTGGAGCTGATGGTCCAACTGCTATCTATCTTACCAGTATACTATCTCCGAAGATACTGGGTGCTGTCGCTGTTGCCGCTTATTCCTACATGGCACTTGTACCCATTATCCAGCCTCCAATTGCTAAATTACTGACAACCCCCAAGGATCGAAAAATTAGAATGAAACAGTTGCGTTATGTAGCCAAACTTGAGAGAATCAGTTTTCCTCTAATTATCACATTGCTTTGCGCACTACTTCTTCCTGATGCAGCACCACTGATTGGCATGCTAATGTTTGGAAATCTGATGAAGGAATGCGGCGTTGTGGATCGATTGAGTTCAACTACCCAGAACTCCCTCATCAATATTGTTACTCTTTTCCTGGGATTAGCTGTTGGCTCCAGACTTTCCGCGGACAAGTTTTTGAATATTGAAACCCTTGGCATTCTACTTCTTGGCATAATTGCTTTCAGTATCGGGACTGCCAGCGGTGTACTTTTTGGTCAATTGATGAAAAAAGCTACCAGGGGTCAGGTTAATCCTCTTATTGGTATGGCTGGAGTTTCTGCAGTTCCAATGTCGGCCAGAGTGGTCAGCAAAATGGGGCTTGAGGAAGATCCTCACAACTTTCTATTGATGCATGCAATGGGTCCTAATGTTGCCGGAGTCATCGGCTCTGCTGTAGCTGCCGGGGCTATGCTTCGAGCTTTGTCACTGTTATAGCTGAACAAGGTAAATTGTTAGCAATCCCCATTCAAAAAAGCGATGATTGGGGATTACTTATCAAAGTAGCGGGCATTAATGTTGTCTTCGGTTTCCTTGCCGCCCTTGATGATCGTTTTCCAAATATCCTCAATCACGGGGGCTGACAGGCGACCACCAGAATTCTTGATGAGACGCTGGATTAATTCCTGTTCTCGTTCAGGTGTAAAGAGGGGGATATTTTCTTCGATCTTAAGTAGTCGGATACTGATGGCTTCCTGAACCCGCTCCTGGATCAATTCCAATATCTGTGCGTCCAACTCATCTATCTTTTTACGATGTTTTGATATTTTATTCGACATGTGGGTCAATATAGACTAAAAGCAGACTTGCTGTGACGAATTTCAATTCCTAATTTCTAATTTATAATTCCTAATTAGATTATTACCATGTCAGAACGTACTTTTTTCGCAGAATGGGTGCTTCCCATCGTCAGTGGTCCAATCCACAACGGCTATGTTTCCATAGCAAATGGTAAGATCACAGCAATTGGTAAACAGAGTGGCTATAAAGGTGATCAGAAAACCGCTCAGGATTTGGGACATACTGTTTTATCCCCAGCCCTTGTAAATGCGTTGTTTCATCCCGACTATCCGGTAGCAGACCCCCAGTCAACACCCAGGGGCAGTTTTTTCAACTGGCTGCATTCCGGTAAGAATCATACTCGACTTACTTCAAAATTAGAGGTGGAGAGTGAGCTCCTTAGTGCTATAAAACGCTGTTATGATTACGGAACAGTCGCCATTGGAATTCGCACCCGGCATCCGGAGATAAGCGACCATCTTGAAAATTCGGGTCTCTATTCAGTGGTCTTTCAAATGCTGCAGGGATTCCGTGAGGGCGATGCACATAAGATCTGGAATAACCGGGGGCAATTCAAAGATAGCGAACAAACCCGTTTTTACCAGGCTGGTGAATTTTTATTCAACCTAAGTCCTGATGTATTCCGTAATATCTCCCGCAGCAATCAGAGAACAGCTTTGCCTATGTCTTTCATGAAAGATGAGGAACATTTTTTTATGAAAGGTCAGGGTCGAATCTATCAATACCTCCTGGCCAAGGATGACATGGATTACCGCTGGCAACCCCCACATACAACACCTTTGCGCTATTTTCTAAACAATGCCTTTGCTGCTCCGGAAACTATCCTTAGTCATGTTATTACTCTCGAAGAGGAAGAACTTGACCTATTAAACAATCGGACAGAGACTTACCACATGTGTCTTCATCCTCGTTTTGATCGGCAGTGGGAATTGGGGACAGCTCCCGGTCAATTGATCCGGGATAAGGGATTTAATATCTGTCTGGGAACTTTTGCTGAGCACATGGATATTCGTGCTGAAATGAGATCTGCCTCGGCTGAATATGGTTTTACACCGGATGAGATCATGCAAATGGCTACGCTTAATGGAGCGAAAGCATTAGGGTTGGTTAATAAGATTGGAAGTTTAGAACCAGGGAAGGATGCTAAGATCTTTTCCATTCGTTCAGAAAGCAGTATCGCAGATCCCTATGACATCATCTTGTTTACCAACGAACGCTTGCGAGCCATTTCCTGATTTGAAAAACCGGGGAATCCCCTACAAAACAATGATTTGAATCGTCGCCTTTTTTGGAATCCAACTTTTTGGTTTAAAAAGTCCAGCGTAATCCAATAGTTGGCAAAGCCTGGATACCGGTTTTTCCAAAAACGAAATTCTTGCTAATCTCTACCTCTGACCCTATAGAAAGATGTTCATTGGCATTATACCATAGCTGAGGTTCTGCCTGATAGATTAGTTTCTTTTTATCAACATTACAATCATCCTCTGACCAAATATCGATAAAACCAGAAAACTCAACATTTTCATCTAACAATGGTACGAACCAAGTGGTTGTCAGTTGGAAATCGGGTGAATGAGTACCTTCAGTAGCACGATATAAAACATCTATTGGTAAAGCAACAAACCCCAGGTCCAGATAATAGTTTACTCCGACCATCCAAGCCTGACCGAAAGACCCGAAGGTTGCCACTCCAGCATTATACTGTATGGTTACTGAAAGACTATTTATCGGTAATGTGAAGGCACGAGCGATCTCCCAATAGGCCAGAGAAGCCCCTTTTACACCAGGTGCATCATACTCCATATCAACGAACCAGAAGGTTGAGCCATATTGATCTGGCTTGAACATCTCCAGCGTTGAAACCAGATATTCACGATCACCAGAAGCCTCATAATGAAGTTGCAGGTTCTGTGAAAAAGCCATGCTACTTAATATCAGAATAGTGAGAATAATTTTGTGGGCCTGGTACATGCTGGACTCCTCAATTATTAGAAAAACTAATTATGTAACTTCTTTTTTTCTAACCGCAAAGGACGCCAAGATCGCAAAGGAGTAGTTGAGTATGTCACTATCTTTAGGGTTCATCAGTAAAACTTTACAATCTACTTTTTTCTTCGCGTACGGAGCCCGTCCTGAGCAAAGTCGAAGGGCGCGCTCTGCGGTTAAATATAATCTATCGCTTTTGAACAAATCACATTTTACGCACAAAACAACCCGGTTCATCTGGGTCTTCTGTGAATTTCATACGGCGCAAATAACGTTCATGAATGGGCACACTGCAATAGCTAATGTAAGTATGAAAACTTTCCTTATCCATTAAGCTTCGAAATTCCCGAAAGAAGTAACGCGAACTTTCATAATCACGGTACATGGGAATCTCATAATCCAGGTGAATTCGAATGATGCCATGTTCCTGCCGTTCATAAATAAATAGACCGACAGGCACAACATTCCTGGTAATAACGATGGTGCTATATTGACGCAGATCTTCAAAATCTACATCCGGAAAATATTTGGAGATGTCCTGAGCATAAAATTCAACAAACCTGGGGAGAAAAATACTGGTGTCCCAGGAAATGGGCATCAAATGAAAACGGTCTTTAGTCAGGGAGATACGAACCAGGTAATAGATATTGATCCCTACAATGAAACCGTTGACAATCATCACCGGGTATAGCTGTAATACTGTCCCATATATTGTGAAGGCTATTGCCCCAATCAGGTTGATCCAACGCAGCCGGCGGATATTGGTCATGGTCAGCGATATTGCCACCACAACGGAGGCAACATATCCCAGCCATTCTGTCCAATCAAGCATCACAGAAGGGTCAGACTTCCGGCTTCCCCATTCAGCTTGACTGTTGCTCCCAGGGGTAAACTCATCTTCCGCATGTTATGACCATAAGCCATATTGGAAACAATAGGGAAATCAACTTTTCCAATGATCTCACTGACCAGCTCTTCAAGAGTGAAATCATCTTCGTCAGCATTTTCCCAGGTATCAATGAACTGACCCAGCATAAGACCGTTGATGCGATCCTCTCCGTGAAAGAAACCAGCCATTTTGAACTGACTTAACATGCGATCAAGATGCTGAACATTTTCTCCAATATCTTCCAAAACCATAATACCGCCGGCAACATCAGGAAAATAGGGGGTTCCCATAAGATTATTAAAAAGAGAAAGACAACCACCCACCAAAGGACCTGTCCCCGTCCCTGAGGAAAGAGTATGATAAGGAATATCAGAGGGATTCTGGAGTAATTGACCTGAGAATGGTTTAGTTACCAGATCCCAGAAACAGGTTTCTGTATAGGGATCAATCCCACCCTCGGCAGCCATTTCTACTGCAACCATAGCGCCGGAGATCGTTACCAATCCAGTTTCCACCCCCACAGCACATTGCAATGCAGTGATGTCAGAGTAGCCGACTAAGAATTTAGGATGCTGTGCAATCAGTTCGTAATCCAAATCATCCAAATAGCGGGGAGTGCCATATCCACCCCGGCTGCAAATGATCATGTCCACTTCATCATCAGCAAAAGCCCAGTGGAGATCAGATAATTGTTCAGGACCATGACCGGAAAGATATTTATGCTTATTCCGGAGATTGGGTCCTTCCTTCACCTGGTAACCCTTTGCTTTAAGATATTCTATCCCACGTTTCAGTTTATCCGGTTTGGGGGCTGATGCGGGTGAAATGACAGCAATGGTCGCACCTGCTTGAATAGGATCAGGAATGATCATGTGTTTTCCTTTTTATCGTTAAAAAGAAAGGGCACTCCGGGGAGTGCCCTTTACCTATTAGAGTGATTATAAATCGTCTAAAGCTTCTCGAGCTTCTTTTTGAAGACCACGATCACTGTCAGTTTCAGCCGGTGCATCTATGGCCATTTTAAACCATTTTTCTGCAGCATCTTCATCATCCAGTTCATCATGACAATAACCGATATAGAGCATATTACGAATATCAGAATTATCCAGTCCGTAGGCCTTTATAAAAAACTCCAGTGCTTCTTCAAAAGAGGCTTCTGGTGGCGTTGCATAAATGATACTGGCTATCTGACGCTCGATCCACGATAGATCAGATAGTGCATAATGCCAGCGACCCATTACATGATAGTTAGCATCGTCTTCCGGGTCATATTTGATCGCTAACATAGTATGATCTCTCATGCCGTAAGAATTCTTGATCTTCTGTTCAGTACCCTCACATTCACCGACTTGACCATGATGGATAGCATACCACTTATGAGCAGCGGCACTTTTGTCATTAATAGCTAATGCCTTATCAGCTGCATCACGACCCTTGTAAAGAAAGGGTTTTTTATACTTCAGATCATTGGGTTTCCGATCGGCAAAATCAAAATATCCACGACTGATCTTCCAGAGGATCTCAGCATTCATCTCGTCAAGTGCATAAGCTTGTTGGAGCAAATCCATGGTTGCATCATAATCCTTGGCTTCATGCGTTACTTCAGCCTGCATTAACAGGTCTGCAACAGGATCAACAATGGTCTCTTCCATGGTATCTTGAGCAAATCCCAGTGATACCAAGCCCAGTACTAACATCAGTAGTACACTTCTTTTCATATCTCCTCCTTCATTAACTATTCTTGAATAATGTCATGGTGATCGAACAACACCACACGCTGCACCATTTTTCCGGCCCCGTTAAACTCCTCGAGTATAGTGCGTTTCTCACTATCAACGTATTTATAGCGACGCTCCGTGAGCAGCGTGTCATTCAGCTCATCCCGTAGGATTTCCTGCTCTTTCCGTTTGTCATCCCGATAAATGGTTATTCTTGAGCAGAGATTTTTCCCATGAGCTCCAATGATATAATAAGCAGTTTCACGGCCATACTCATTGTATTCCCGGCGAATCATAAAATTGGAATTAGCCGGACTGAAAGTTGGACCAAAGACGGTTCTGAAGAGCGCCATCTCTGTTGGGTCATTCCGGAAGATGAATTCTTCTCTTCCTTTGTTAAATGCATTAAATGATTTACTGGAAATATGATTCCCATATTGATCATACTCATTTTCAACATGATCTTGAAGAATACTGTCCCTACTAAAATGCTTGATCATTACAGGTTTATTATTGAGAAAGTCAACCTGTGTATAGTCAAAATCTTTCAGCGAATCCCGAGCAACGAACGCAGCAGTACCTGGCTTTCCCCAGCCGATATAATAGTAGCTTGAGTCTTGCACCTGGATCTGGGCGCTAATACAAGACATGAGAATGATAAATCCAAGTAAGTGTTTCATAGCTGGCTTAAAAAGTACACAGAGAGAGAAAAATACAAAGTGAATAGTGGGTAATAGCGACTGGTTCATATCTATCCATAACAGGTAGTGTAAGCTTTGAAATACTGCACAAATAAACTACATTTCAGCATGATT
>JAUVKO010000176.1 GCA_030596225.1 Fidelibacterota bacterium | reverse complement strand
AACACTGTGGATAAACTTTCGTCACCGTGGATGGCACCCATGATCAGAATATCAGCCCGGGATGATAGAGGCTCATATATCTTCAGGGTCTGTTTTTTTGCGCTTAGCCCAAACCCCCGTGCAGTATGATTGATTGACCCTAATTCGGTATGGAAACAGGTCATATTTAAATAATAATTCCAGGATCAGGCTTGAGCCTGAATCTCATCGGAGGGACTTAACGGGGGGTGCTGTAAGCTTTTACAGGGAACATAGAAAAAGAAAACACTGCCATTAGGCATTCGATCACGATACCCAATTTCACCACCATGTTGCTCGATGATCATCTGGGATACAGCTAAGCCCAGTCCTGTCCCAAGGCCTTTAGCCGACTTTGGTGATTCCAATTGAGCATATTTGTCGAAGATCATGTGCTGTTGGTTGAGTGGAACACCGGGTCCATCATCAGCAACGCTGAAATACAGGAAGGCTTGACCTTCAAGTTGTCGCTCCTGAAGATGAATCTCAACTTTGGAGCCTTTAGGAGTGTGTTCAATAGCATTGCCAATAAAGTTTGTGATAACTTGCTCAATTTTCCGAACATCGCAGTGACAAGTTGGCAAACCATCTGCAGCTTCCAGGGATATTGCAGTCTCATGCTGACTGGCTACCGGGTCTAACATTTGGATAGAGGCCGAAACAATCGACTTCAACGGGCTATCTGTCTTATTTAAGATCATCTTACCGGCTTCAAATTTGGAGAGATCCAACATTTCATTGACCAACTGGAGCATTTTCTGGCTGGTTTCACGAATGGTTATGGCAATTTCACGGATTCGTTCAAAAGGTTTTTCGCTCATCTTTAATAATTCTGCAAAGCCAAATACGGAGGTAAGGGGGCTTCTCAGGTCATGCACCAGCATCGCTGTGAAATCAGCTTTGATGCGCAGAGCATGATCCATCTTTTCCCGTTCAGATTTGCGAATCAATCGACTGCGATAGATAATAAAACTAATGACCAGAATCATGATGGCAATAGAGAATGCTAAAACAACCCACATGGTAATGAATTGTTTTTTGTATTCCACTTCCTTGACCAAAGCCACACTTTTAAGTTCAACCAATTCTCTATCTCGTTTATCCAACTCATAACGAACTTCCAACTCAGCAACTCGCTGATTACCTTGCTGACGATTCAACTCATCCCGAGTCAATTGCAAAGCCCTTTGGTAAGCCAACGCTTTGTCCGGTCGACCGAACTGTGAATAGGCTGCAGCAAGTAGATCATTGGCTCGCTCGATTGTGAGCAGATCAAGAACCTGTTGGGCAATATTCAAACCTGAAAGCATGGCCTGAATCGTTTTTGACTGGTTACCCTCTTGCATATAGAGTTCACCAATCTGTAAATATATTTCTGCGGAAATTATAGTTTCACCGGATTCTTCAGCCAACACCCGTCCCTGATGAAAATAGCTAAGTGCCTTCTGTGTGTCGCCTGTTTCCTGATAGATCCTGCCTACATCGCTCAAGGCCAGAGCAATTTCACCTTGACTCCCATTTTTCTGCTTCAGGTCCAAGGCATTCAAAAAGTATTTCTGGGCTGTATTAAGTTGTAATTGCTGATAATACAGTTCGCCCAGGCTGGTATATATTTTTGCATGAAGCTCAAGATCTGCATGTTCATCTGCAATGAGCAAGGCCTGTTCTAAATGCTGTTTTGCAACATCAAATTGCCGCAGGGTCATCAAAGCTTGAGCAAGACGATTTTCGCTGGATAATATGCCTTTAATATCTCCTGCTTCTTGATAGATGGACAATGCACGCTCAAAGAAGTGTCGAGATTTTTCTGTTTGTTCCCATTGTGAATAGACATCACCAAGCACTATCAATGTAGTAGCTACTTCACCGTCATTTTCGATATCCTCGAAAATCATCAAAGCCCGGAGAAAATAGTCCAGACTTTGGTCACTTTGATTTAAGAGACTATAAGTAACTCCAATAATCCTTAATGTTCGGGCTATATGTAGGCTATATGACAGTTGTTCAAACTGACTGAGAGCTAATGTTGCATGATCCAGAGCCTCACGATAGTTTTCAATCTGATTATAATACTTAGCTAAATTTGCATGGGCAACACCCAGACCGTTTTTATCATCCAAAGATGTAGCCAGGTCCAAAGCCAGGTTAGCATAGCGTTGACTTTTTTCCCACTCCGTTCCTGCATGGATTTCAGACAACTGATTCAAAAGATCAACGGTCTCACCTTCTGCAGTACTGCGCAACACCTGTTGCAGGCTGTCAACTTCTGATGTTGGATTTGCATAGAGTCCCGCTGTCAATAGAGTGAATAGCAGAATGCTAATAAATTTTAAAGAGGAGTAATCAAAAGACAAGATGTATCTCCATACTGTTTATTCAATCATTTACAGTTCGGATATGTTTCACCGAAAAATACTGTTTCAATTTAGTCTATTTTAGGCGAACTGTCAATCTGTAGCTACTTAACAGCTTCTCTTAATTTACGACAGCCAAATAACTTGGAAACAAATGACTCACAGATATATTTATTTACTTATGAAAAATCAGATTTACATCGTGCTCCTCTGGGTGATCAGCCTGTCTGCTCAAGGAATTAACGCCGAAATAAAACTAGATGCCCAGAATTTGGATGACATTCCCAGACAAGCTGTTTCGCAACTTGCTGAGGATATCAGCTACTATATCGAAAATACTCAATGGACCTTCGAAGAACTCCCTACTGAGTTCAAGATTCAAGCGACCTTTTACCTGGATAGTTATACTGAATCAGGCTACCAAAAGATTTACACCGGGAAAGCTTTCTGGGGAAATAATGACGACCAGAAATATTTTGATAAGAGCTGGCAGTTCGCCTTTAATCAAGGGGATGCACTGACCCGCTCCAGATCTTTTAACTCACTTTCATCTTTCATTGATTACTGGGTGTTGACAATTCTTGGTGGAGATTTGGATACCTGGAACCAATTCGGAGGGAGCCAGCTTTACACAGAAGCCCGTCAGGTAGCACGCATGGGCACAAATGATCAATTTTCCATAGGCTGGAAAGAACGCCTGGAGGATATTGAGAAGTTGAGCCGCAATCAAAATTTTCGTAAAATGAAGTTCGCTTATTATGAGGCTATTGATCTGTGGGATTTAGGTCATAAGCAAGAAGTCCGGAAGCTCCTGGATGAATTTATCAGTAATATGGAGATCAGTCTCAAGCGTCAGGATTCTCGAATTTTTACTCAAAATTTTCTCAATGCTAAATATGGGGATTTAGGCGATTTTCTCTGGGAAGTTGGCGAGCTCTCTTACCTCCAAAGACTCATGCGTGCAGATGAAGTGCATCGTGAGCATTACGAGGGTATTCTAGCTGACTGGTGAGCTCCATACTCCACGATCAACTTCACAATAATAATTTGATTAGCTGGTGAAAAGCGTATGTTCTTTTACAAAAGGCTGATCTGACCTAACTGGAGATATTCATGACACTGCTTAGAAAATTATTAATCCTGAGTCTATTGATCAACATATTAGCCTGTAAAGGGTCAAGCAATGACGACCAATGGATAGCTCAACTACCCCAGCCCTGGACACTCTCCCAGGAACAGATGAATGAGACGCTTCCGCTTTTTCAAGAGCATTTTCCAGATTTCCAATCACGTTTAAAATATTTTGCTCTGTGGCGTGTTGGAACTCCTTATGAGATTTTCAAATTAGGCGAGGGTATCGAACCGGATCCCGATCCAATTATTCGTTATGATGTCTCAGATTGCACCGGACATAATCTCACTACATTAGCTGCAGCCATGAGTGTTTCCTGGGATGAGACACAGGCCAGGATGATCGATATCCATTACAAAGCGGATTCAAATGGCATCAAACAGCCCAGTTACTTATCTCGTTGGCATTTCACATTAGATCGCATCACCGAAAATCCGTATACCGTAAATATCACTTCGACTTTGCTGCCTATGAATTTATTGGATTCAGTGAGTGTCACTCTTAATCATAAAGAAGATGGCGAGGAATTTCTGGATCTTGGCTGGAATCGCAGTATAACAGCCTATTTTATTCCCAACAAACAGATCACGGCGGAACTCTTAAGTAAATTACCTGCTATTGTTGGCGTCACCTTTGTAAAACCAAAATATTTCAATTTAGGCATCGTCATGGGTCATGAAGGCATGATTATCGATGGTAAATATCTGGTGCATGCATCACAAAGTGCCGGTGAAACTGTAAAACTGGATTTCCTTGAATACTATTTTCCTGAAGATGGAGCTTTCTTTGGTGGAATCATGATCTTTGAATTCAGGGAAAACATTTAGTTTTATTAATAGTCAAGCTCCTTCTACCCACTGTAACCACTGCATCTTGTGGGGTTTTAAGATTCTGTGAAGTTGATAATAAGGAGAAACAACTTTGATCACTAAATCTGTTCCAAGCAACGATCATAGCCAATTCATCAATATTACCCGCCTGATTCAGGAAGCCGTTGCTGAAAGTGGAATTCGATCCGGGATTGCTACTGTTTTCGTTTCGCATACTACTGCAGGGATCACTATTAATGAAAACGCTGACCCTGATGTCACTCGAGACTTGTTGAATATTTTGGACCGGTTAGTGCCCTGGCGAAATGCTGACTACCAACACTTTGAAGGAAATACTGCTGCCCATATGAAAGCTTCCATGATGGGGAATTCAGTTCAATTAATCGTAGAAAATGGCCAACTTCAACTGGGAACCTGGCAGGGCGTTTATTTCTGTGAATTTGATGGACCTCGCCAACGCAAGGTTCAAATCAAGGTGCTCGGTAAATAGCTTAAGGAATCCGGTTTCTGAAAAGCTCTTCCGAAAAGTGAACCCCGCTGTTTGGATGCCTGAGCGACCGTATTAAAAT
>JAUVKO010000118.1 GCA_030596225.1 Fidelibacterota bacterium | reverse complement strand
TGATACTTTCTGGATCACATGGGCATTTTGATATCTTTGATACGCAAGAACTCCCGGCTACATTCATGCTTGGCAGTTGGGTAAATCGTTTTTCTTTTGATGCTCAAACATATTCGAGTGTCGTCAACCATGATTACAGATAAAAGGTAAGTATGTATAAAAAATTGATCCTGTTAAGTTTGTTGTCTATAAGCACAATCCTGGGTTCATCACCGGCAAAACCCGGTGTTATTGCTTCCGATAAGGTCAAGCTATTCACAAAGAAAATGGCAGTGGATTATAGCCGTGGTGGCTTGGTAATAAAGATGCAGCGTATCAAGGAATCCAATATTCAAATTGCCGAAAGCGGATCTCGCTCGCTACGTGAGGATGTCTATATGAGTTTTCCTGTCATCCTTGGTTCTTATGCTGATAGTGATGATAAGAATGCCGTTGTAGGGTCTCTACAGGCCGAACTATTTGATGGTCCCTGGCCAACGGTGACCATGGCTGAGCACTACGAAGAGATGTCCTATGGTCAATTTCATCTTTCCGGAACGGTTTTCGGTTGGTATGAACTTCCTGCCAATGGTAGCTTTTACGAGGGATCCCAAACTGTACCCTATGACAACGGTTTCGTCGGTCCAGAGGGTGGTGCAGGTGAGTTTATTCATGATGCTTTGGTCCTGGCAGACCTTGACATTGATTTTACCCAATATGATAATGATGGTCCCGATGGTATTCCTAATTCAGGTGATGATGATGGCTATGTCGATGCTGTATTTTTTGCCCACTCCGGTAGTGGTGGTGAAGCTGGTGGTCCCTACATCTGGTCGCATAGCTGGACCTACTCCGGATGGTGGGGTTCCGCTTTTACCACCGATGATATAAGGTTTGATGGTACAGCAATTCTCGTTCAAGATTATATCATGCAGCCCATTGAGAACTCTGCAGGTGGTTTGATCGAAATCGGCGTATTCTCGCATGAATTCGGTCATGCCCTTGGTCTGCCTGACCTTTACGATACGGATTACTCTTCAGATGGTATTGGCGACTGGTGTCTCATGTCCGGTGGTTCCTGGACTACACCCAGTAGCCCGACCCATATGTCAGCCTGGTGCAAAGAGATGCTAGGCTGGATAGTGCCCATTGTACCGGATGTGAATATTGATGCATTTGAGTTCCCGAATGTCGAGGAAAATGCTTTTGTGGTCAAACTATGGACCAAGGGTGAATTAGGACCCTATATGAGTTACTATAGTCATGGACAAGATGTTGGTCGAGAGTATTTCCTGATAGAGAATCGTCAACGTATTGGGACTGAACAGCATATACCCGGTACTGGAATTCTGATCTATCACATTGACAACTCACTATACTCCAACAGCAATGAAGATCATCGTATGGTGGATGTAAGAGCAGCAGACGGCTTTAGTGGTGGCTCAGATCCTGGAGATCCGTGGCCGGGCACAAGCAATAATTATAACTTTGATTTTCAAACAATTCCCTCTTCAATGAGTTGGGGAGGTGCTAATACCGAGGTTGCCCTGCTTAACATATCTGAGTCTGATTCGACAATGACTGCAGATGTGGAAATTGAAGAAGCCGATCCCCATCTGAATATTGTAGATAGGATTATCATCGATTCCAATGATGACGGTTTTCTATCTCCTGATGAGAGTGGCGTCATCTGGCTGGAATTAGCCAATTACGGTATTTTGACCACAGGTATTACAGCCAGACTGATTTCAGAGTCTGCTGCCTTCAATTTTAACGTTTCGGAAATTAGTTTTGCAGATATTCCTACCAATACAACAGCGATATCGACTTCACCGTTTGAATTCACTTTATCATCAAGCTTTGAGCCTGGCACCGAGAATCTTCAAGTGGCTGTGAGCAACACGATCAATGGAACCATAGATACGCTTAGTTTCGATATTATTGTGGGTGATCCCCAGGTAGCGATCGTAGATGCTGATGGATTTGCATCCGGTGGAGAAGATTTTCAGGAATACTACCGGCGTGCCCTCCAGGATATCGATGTGGTCTTTACCGTTTGGGATATAGCCCTGGATGGATTACCGACGGCGGAGTGGCTACTTGCCCAACCCAAGCTGATCTGGTTTACCGGTAATTCAGAATTACCGCTTACTCAATCGGTAATTGATTTGTTGGCTAGTTATCAGGATGCAGGTGGCAGACTGATGTTGACAGGGCAGGACCTAACCTCCGGAGCTGAAATCCAGGCCGGTTTTCTGGCTGAATATTGTGCAGCGGTTTATGTTGAGACAGTCACTAACCCTGTCTATGTTTTTGGTGACCCCGAACATGAGATCATGACCACTGCTAATCAGTATATCATGAATAACTACTTTGGTGCAGAAAATCAGACAAGCCCTGATATTGTCACAAATCTTTCTCATGGTAGCCCGCTTTTCCAATATCCTCTATTTAGTTATCGCCTTGCCGGTACCACAACAATTCAAAATGGCTATAAAACCGTATTTATGGCCTTTGGCTTTGAATCACTGGCACCCCTGGAGGATGATGGTTGGGAAACACGTGCTGATTTAATTGACCGGATATTGAATTGGTTTGACATAGATTATGTGGCCATAGACTCAGAGGAATTACTTTATCCCGATAGTCCCGGTATTACTAATTTCTATCCGAATCCCTTTAATCCAAGTATAACCATTAGTTATGCGCTGCCGGAAAACATGGATATCAAGCTATTCATTTATGATATCACTGGCCGGGAGGTGGTAAGTCTTGTCGATGGTCAACAAATTACTGGTTATCATGATATTCAGTGGAATGGGATAGATAGCTTTGGCAATTCAGTGAGTACGGGAGTGTATTTTGCTCGATTAGAGGCTGGATCATATAGCCAGTCCATAAAAATCGTATATCTCAAATAATCTGATAATAATGAAGTATATCTGAAAGCCCTGGGCATTAGTTTTAATACGTACTTATTTACCTTTGATGGAAACACTGCTCCATTTGCTTAGAATTCAGTTTTGCTCCATTGCTTAAGTGTGGGTATCTTTATTTTTTCTAAGAACTGGAAAAGATGAAGAATGCATAGATTGTTTTGAGGTATAATTGGTATAAAACAAACCTTGACAAACCACTTTCCATCACATAATCTGTCACAGATTTTTGTAAACAGCTCTTAGCACAAGGAAGCTCGTGAAAATCGAGCACAGTCGCGCTACTGTAACCGGTGACAATGTTGACAAAAGCCACTTCAAGATGGAGAAGGCGTCAGCGGCGGATGATCTGGGAGTCAGGATACTTGGTTAAGATGTCTATCTCCACGAACCTTCGCGAGCAAAGGGACCGGAATGATCAGCCTGAGAACCAGGAAACATTCAGACAGCAGCTCCAACTTGAGACGGGGCTTTTTTATTGCCCTGCTGATTTTGCATCTCTTCTATTCAGTAGTATTTTCTTCAAATTCCAATTATGCCCGGCATCCTGCTATCCATGGACGTACACTTGACACGGATGGTCAATCCATTCCATATGTATCGCTGATCTTCAAATACTCAGAGATATTTCTACTTTCAGATGAGGAAGGACAGTTCATCTATACCGCTCCTCTGCTCCTGAACGACTCGATCCTGGTTCAACGCATAGGGTATCAGCAAAAGATCATCACCATCGATGAATTATTACTGAACAATGATATTAGACTCAAATCTGATGTGCTTTCAATGAAATCTGTTGAAGTACAAGCTAAGAGTAAACCCGGTGCCGGTGTTGCTCTATCATCCCTTAGTAAGTATTCTAAAACAAGTGGTTCCGGCACTATGGATCACAGTAAATTATTAAGCAGGATTCCGGGTATCTCTATCAAAACCTATGGTGGGCCGGCAGGTATCAGTACCTTAAGCATGGACGGGGGTCCTAGCTCGCACACGAAGGTCCTGGTTAATAGTATCGATATCACCTCTGCCCAAAATGGGGAAGCTGATATCTCCCAGTTACCTCTCCCTTTCATTAAAAGCATGAACTATGTGCCCTATGATATTACCCAAAGCAGTAGTGGTGGTTCCGACGGAATCGTCAAGCTTGAAACCGATGATCAACAAAACCACGTGTGTATAAGCAAAGGAAGTTTTGGACATCTAGCCTACGATATAAACCTTCGAAAACAAGTTGCCAACTTCCGGATGTCGATACAAATGGGACAACGTCGTGAAAGTGGAAACTATTCGGTAATCTGGGACAACGAGGAGAGCCTGCGTCAAAATAATGGTTTAAATCAACAGTTTGCAGCCCTTAGAATATTGGGAATGCTTCGCCCTGATATATTCTGGCAGCTCACAGCTATGGGTTCACGTCAATCTCGCGGGGTTGCCGGTCTGGTATGGTCTCCCGATACCCTTTCGCATCGCAATGACGAATTACAGCTTGTGGGCTCTACTTTTGGTTGGATTCGCCCCAATGGCAGTACCCGCTTGCAACTTGCTCTGCGACGATCTCAGGAGAACTACGTCAATCCATATTTAAGGCTTGAAAGTGACCATAATCTCCAAAGTTTCCAATTGGGACTGAAGAATGAACAAACATTTGGACGGATGATAGTGCTGCTTTCTGATCTCAATTTCAACCATGATGAGATTTGGAGTAGTGATACTGATCATCATGAGCGAAATAGTTATGTCACTACAATAGCACCTGTATTCAAGCTGTTGGGAAGGTTCAAACTTATTCCTTCACTGAAATTTCACTATAGTCCCGACCTTTATGAACGGTCACTCACTGATTTACAAATTCAGATCCCTCTCCATTTCGGACCATTAGCCGGGATTGCCGCCAGCAGGGGTGAAGTTTATCGATATCCCACTTTTAATGACCAGTACTGGGAACCGGGAGGTAATCCTGATCTGAAACCTGAGGAAACACAGGTTTTAACCGCCCAGATTCAATTTGATCTTAAGCGTATGGGCAGCCTCATGTGCCAGTGGCAGAAAAAAGAGAGCTCCAATTTGATCCAATGGATGCCGGTGCACTCTTACTGGCAGCCAGGCAATGTTCAGTCTGCCACCAGGGAAAGCAGTAAAGCCATCTGGCAGTTTGATCGTCCGGAATGGTACTTATCCGCCTTTGCACATTTTAGTCTGATCTACACCCTGGATAATAACAGGCAGAAACCTCTACGTTATGCTCCAAACCAAACCTCTGCTTTTGGGTTGACTTGGTCACCTTCGCCATTTGAGATTAATCTTCAGTACAATTACGTCTCAGATCGGATTAGCATGTATGATTATCCTGTAGATACGATACTTGAAGCAACTGAATTGTGGTCATTAAGTATAGCTCACACATGGATTATTAAACCTGGTAGTTTCACCCTGGTGTTTTCAGGGGATAACCTTGGTAATATCCGCTATGAAACCATACGCGGTTACCCTGAACCGGGACGTTCAATCCGATTGAGCACCACCTACAGTTTTTAAAAATGATTTTTTTAAACAAGGGAATAAACAAAAACTAAAAAAAGGGATCCTGCTATGAAATCAACATTACAAACCTTGCTTCTTACAACAATCCTATTCACTACCACACAGCTTTTGCATGCTGCGGATTATTATGTTCTGTGTGAGGGGAATTTTGGCCAGGCAAATTCATCACTTTGGTCCTTTGACGAATCTTTTTCAGACGTGGATGGTCCTCTGGTGTGGGATACTGGAAGTAATCCTCTCGGTGATGTGGGTCAATCGCTTACTCTCTACAATCACAAGTTGTACATTATCATGAATAACTCACACGAGATTCATATCCTAGACCTTGAAAGTGGCACAGCCCATGAAAGCGATATTGAACTTCCCGGTGCCAGCCCCCGATTTATGGCAATTCAACGTTCACAGGAACGGGGATTTGTAAGCAGTTGGAATTTGGGTGGACTCCTCATTATCGACCTTAACACGAACGCTGTAGTGGATACTTTCCTCTTGGGAGGACTTCCTGAAGAACTGCTAATCGATGGTGACCGGCTATTTGTTTCTATGACCATGAATGCTGACTGGTCTGCAGGCAATCAGGTTCACCAGCTTGATATCAGCACAGCAGCCCTTGAGATAACGCAGACCTATGAAGTCATCAATGGTCCCGGTTCAATGACATTATTCAATAATCAGCTTTATGTCACTTCTATTTATTATAATGACATTTGGGAATCCTTCAGCGGAACATCCTGTATTAATCTTCAAGATGGAACAGTACTCGCTGTAGATCATGGTGCTTATAGTAATTACAGTGCGGATATCGATATCATTGGGGGAATTCCCTATCGTACTTATGGAGATTATATTGTTCCCCTGAATGAAGATCTCAGCTTTAATACTGCAGGAAGTATTGGGAACACAGCGGGTATCTATTCTTTCTCGGTTCAAAATGATAAGATCGTCATTGGTACAAGTGATTTTGTGGCACCCGATGAAGTATTGGTTTACTCACTGAGTGGACTAAGTCTGGGTAGTTTTAATGTGGGTGCGTTGCCAGGGGATGTACTGTATTATAACCAGAATTTAGTTGCTCTGGATGATACTCCTGAATTGCCTACTACTTTATCACTTGGCAACAACTATCCCAACCCATTCAACCCGCTAACCAGTATTCCTTTCCAATTGAACCAATCCGGATCTACAAAATTACAAATCTTTGATGCCCGTGGTTGTTTAGTTAACACGCTGGTGAACGAAGATCTTAATAAAGGTGTGCATCAGGTTAGCTGGAATGGTGAGAATAATTCTGGTACAGCCGTATCAAGTGGCATCTACTTTGCCTTACTTAGCTCAAATTCAGAGCAATCAATTATCAAAATGAATTTGATAAAATAAGTTGTCATGATTAAT
>JAUVKO010000106.1 GCA_030596225.1 Fidelibacterota bacterium | reverse complement strand
TCAATGGTTTTGGCAAATTCAGTATATTCAACAATACCAACTGACTTGCAGGGAAAGTCTTCTAAGCCATGCCTTTTTCGCGCAACCTGGACTCGACAAACATTCATCCTGAAAACAAAACTATCAGCTGTTTCATCAACTATTTCCTGTTTATTCAGACGTGCATAAAGTCGATAAGCGAGAGCCTTTTTTAAACCTGCCAAGCCTGAACGTTCAGCAATTTCATGGCGTTTCATAATGCGCTTTGCCTCAATTACCGTAAATCGACGCCAGGCTTCTGTATCACAGGCAATGGCTGCATCCATGCCAAATTTCTTTTCAACAGCTTGAAACCATAAACCGTCATGGGCTAACCAGTTTTTGGCAAAATCATCCAACATGCCTATGAGCTGTTCCCGACTGAGTTCATTTAAATCAGACAATACTACCTCCTGTAAAACCTCTCGCAGAGTACGCGAAGACGCAGAGATTTTCTTGTAGCCTTTCTTCTTAAGTAGTTAAAGAGTCTTGTGACATCGTTATTTTTCTAATGAAAGGCTAGTTAAGTTGCCGATGAATCGTATTGTAAATTACTTATATTAATCCTCTAATATTGTTCTTTACACTATTCATACTTTGCGCACTCCGCGAGAGATTATATTGTATCATTGGCTTGCAAATATTATTAGCTGAAACCAATTCGCATTAATGTTCACAGCCCTGCTCAGGATTATCTGTCAAATCCCCTTCTATGAATGCTTTGATAGCTCCATCTACTGTAATTTGATCCGTAATTACCGATTGGATGTTCGCTCCCCTGAGATCATCATAGATCCGGCGACCCATCCCCCGGGCCAAAACAACATCACAATCTGATAAGGCAGTCAAAATAGTTGTGTGGGAATGACCATGCTTATTCTGGTGGTGTTCACCCTGCTGGTGTCCCTTCTGCTGCATATGCATAGAAAAGGTATTTTCCCGATATTCCTCGGAAATAACTTTTCCACCTTCAATTTCTGCGATGACAAACCCCAGCGTTCGACCAAAATGCTGAGCTATACTTTTCTTGTCGTCTGATGCAATTCCAATCTTCATTTTTATTTCCTCCGGTTGAGCCATTGCTCAAGATGTTTTTAACCCTCTCGCAGCATCTTGGCACCACAATTGGGACATTTTGCTGACTGACAGGGTTGTCCTGGTTTGTTAATTTCTTTTGTCTCACATTTAGGGCAAGCGTAATAACCGCGATTTCCTTTGTCACTGCCCCGGGGTTGATGTTTCACGTTACCTCCGTGAATATTCAAAATCTTACTATTAATCAGTGAATCAGCAACTTTTTGATGAGCACTTCTAAGTATTCGTCCCAAGGTTTGGCGGGAAACATTCATCATCCGAGCTGCATCCACCTGGTACATGCCCTCCAGATCGGTTAACCGTAAGGCTTCCAATTCATCCAGCCCCATTTCGACCCGCTCCCCGCCACGACGACAGTCCGGTGCAAAATGAGAAGCAATTAATGGATGCTGGATACGTCTGCAATGTTTTGGGCGCCCTGGCTTTTTAACTGATTCTGACATGCAGCAATATAAGCATATGCCCATTATTAATGAAGCTTTATTTGCATTTTTACAGCTATTGTTTTACTGCATGTATCCCCGGAGTATTCTGCGAAGGCGAATAACCAGAGTGTCACTCTGAGCCCGTCGAAGAGTAAACTCAGGTGGAGTTTTCAGTGTCTATCCTTCGATGAACTCAGGATGACACAATCTGCTCCCCTGCTTTGAATTCAACAGGATTAAATTAATAGGTCTGGCTGGGATGAGCCTTTTCATGGCATTTCAAAGTGCAATATCCATGACCTGGTTCTGTCTGCACTACCTTAAGGACACCATTCAAGGGTTGAATAAATCCAGCATTGAGATCCATGAGACCTGGATATTCAATACTCCCATGAGGATCATGGCAAGCAGAACAGGCATACCCTGCATCTTGAATATGGAGTTGATGAAATTTAAAGCCATTGCTCTGCACTACTCGCTGTTCCTCATGGCATTGGAAGCAAAGCTGATTTTCTTCCACACTGGCAAATGGATAATCAGCATAAGAAGCTTTTAAGATATGAGGAATATTGGATCCATGTGGTCCCTGTACTCCCATGGGATCATCGTTGCCATGACAATCCGAACAGCTCAGCATGGATTGTTCACTCCAATCAGCTTTCAGGCTGGGAACGTAAGGATTATTTCCCGGAGCTTCGATGGGATGAAAACTCATATTGGTGCGAGCAAATAAGCGACCGACTTCTTTTCCCAAGGTTGCATTTTGATTCATCCCATGGCATTTATAACAGGTTTCATATTCATAGTCCACGATGTCCTTAGGAAAACCACGACTATCCACACCATCAACATAGAGTTGAGATCCAGTTAAAAAAGGTGAGTGGGAATGATCTGAGGCTGCATGTGGATTATGACAATCACTACAAGCAACAGAACGGTCATCAGCTATTCCGGAACTCCAGGCATCCAGGCGTTTTGTAACATCAATTGCCGGAGAATTCTGCCTAATGGGATGGATGAAAGTTTTATCAAAAACAGACTCCAGATCCGATTCACAGGCAACTTCAGCATCCGTATCTTTCATTCCATCATGACAACTCAAACATAGGGAATTCTCATCTGCTTTGAGCAAGTGGGCTTCCGCAGGGACAGCATGTATATCATGACAGTGTGCACAGGCAAGATCGTTCATGGCGGAAAACCTTGGGTCTGATGGATTTCCGTGGGTGGAAAGCTCCCAATTGGCCATCTCATGGCAATCAAAACAGATCTGTGAGTTCTGACCACTTACTCGTAAAAACTTACCCAGCTCATTGTTATGTGGATCATGACAGGTAACACAGCTAATATTTCCGGCTTCATCAAAGACCAACGGACTCTCGAATCCCGGTTTACGGGTTTCCATACTCTGCTCAGGAAAATCGAACAGATGCAGATTATAATTGGGCTTATTTTGTTTATTGCCGGCCAATAGAGAAACCTGAGGATCTTTCACTGCTGCATGATGGGGAAAACCCTTTGCCAGACTTCCATCATGACAAAAGAGGCAATTCCGACTATTCAAGTCTATGGGCAAAACTGCTCCCGGCTGCTTTTCAACAATCTTTTCAATATCGAAATCTTTGACCGCTTCCTGGCGATTCCAGAGTGCTTCCACAGGAGCTCTTTTCGAGGGTGTATGACACTGAAGACACAATGTATAATCCTGAACAATGGAATCACTTCCAGCCAAGGCACTCTCACCGATAAAATTGTGCGGTGTAAAGGCGATCTTACTCAGGTCCTGCAGTTCATGTTGTTGCTGACCGAACACCATCAAGGCCAGGAGGAAAACAGCTAAGCATTTTTTTAACATCATATTCGCCTCACGAAACGCAACCAGATGCGTGAATCTTGTTCAAGGACAGTATCCGGTGAGCCGGCACTCTGAAGCTCAATCGCATAACTGAATAAATCTGTGTGATATTTCAGCACAGCATTCAGCCACAGATAATCAGGATAAATATCAGATTGAAAACGATACATACTCATGAAGTTGCAGCTAAGATTTTGAGAAACCCGCCGAAAGAATCTGGTGTTAAAATAGAATTGCAGATCATTCTCTGGATCAACAATATCGAATACGGTCCGATAAAAAAGCGACAATTGTGTGTTTTGATGGAAAGTCTTAAAGTATAATTCATCAATGATCGCATTCCGCAGTGTATCCGGTGAAAAATCAAGATCAGAGCCAAAATGACTATGCACCTTGAAATGATTCCCTGCTTGATAGCGATTCCCAGGTAAAAATGTGGTAGTCAAACGAAGTTTATGGCGAATATCATAGCGCGGGTCACCGGTTTCATCAATACGCTGGAAGAATTCAACACTAAGATCATCACGCAACTGCAGATTCATCAATCCAGTAGTGAGTAGTTGTTTTGATTCACTTGTTTTGAGCAAAACATCAACACCCTTACCGTATCGGAAAGATTCTTTGAAACCCGCATCTAGATTTCCTCTGATAAATCCTTTTCTACCTGCATTCCAGTAAGTACTGATGCCATAGGATCGCCAATGAAAGATATCGATAGAATCTGGAACACTAACTCTGTTTCCCCTGAAAACCAGATCTAAACCAAAAGCCGGCTTCCATTGGAAACGATATCGCAGATCATGATTTTGACGCAATAAAGTCTGGGAGCCATAAGCAAAATCCCCCTGGCTGTAGATCGCCCATAGTTTTTGTCTTTGAGATAAATCATAGTTCATACGGTGCGAGATACGCCAGAAGTTGTAATCGTCGGTGATGTAAAATGAGTTGTTCGCAGTCCAGCGCAAAGCCTTCAGGGGACTGCCATACCACTGAATAGATGTATTGGTATTGTGCTGTTTATCCAGGGTATCCCTGGCCCAAATATCAGTTTCTCCTGTAAAGCGAAACTGCATCCCCGCCAGACGTTGATCAAGATGAACCTGGACAAACTGTTGATTGGTCTTAAGACTATCCCGATGGTTAATCGCCTGAGATCTAATACCTGTTGATAGTGCAAAACGTGTATTTGCAGATAATTGGGCAGCTAATTTTAATCCGTGGACAAACTCCTTGTATTCCAGTGAATCGGAATAAACCTGCATGGGGTTACGGAGACGGGAGTATGAAAACAGAGCCAGATCCATAGAATGAGTTGGTTTAAACCTTGTCCGAATCCCATATTCCGGAGTGATTTGAGTATTTGAGTAGGCTGTATTTCCTCGTAAGACTCCACCAACAGTCAAATTATAATCCAGATTTGAAAGGACTTTACTATTCCCCTGAATTCCCCAGGTCACTCGTTCCTGATGAGTAAAACTGCTACCTGACTCACTAAGAGTATCCAGGTTATAACTAAGCTTACCCTCAATGATCCCTGTTTGCCCAATGGGAGCAGCTTGTGCTAACATAGTAAGCAAGCATAATGGCAGTATTAATCGACCTAACATGATCATCTCCCCTGCGCATTGTAATGATAGACCTGTACCCGACTATTGTACTGATCTACTACATACAGATTATCATGTGCATCGAAAGTCAAGGCGGCCGGTAATAAAAACTCGCCTGCGGCTACCCCGGTTTCTCCAAAAAAGTATAATAGTGCTCCTTTAGAATCAAATATTTGCACATTTCCAAAGGCTGCATCTGAAACAAAAATATAATCATCAGAGGAAATAGTTATGCCCCGCGGATAGGAGAAACTGCCTGGCACCCGGTCATAGCTACCAAAGCCTGAAAGATATTCATACTTCGGAGTAAGCGTTTCCACCCGTCTCGTCATACCATCCAGAATTACAATATTGCCCTTCCCGGAAAAAGCAACAGAAATGGGTGCCTTGAGCACCGGTCGGCCAATTTCAGCATTATTTATCTGTGCTTTAACTTGGTTGTGAGCATCAATTACCAGAATCTGCTGAGCAGGCGTATCAACAATGAATAGTTCACCTGTATGGGGGTTTATTATTAATTGACCGGGACGCTGAAGTCCCTCAATCTTAAGGGGTTCTAAAGCGTTGAAATTCCGGTCAAAGCGATGTATCAAACTTGACTCAGCATCAGAAACATAGATTACATCATCCGAAATGGCAATACCCCGTGGTGCGCTGAACATGCCTGACCCGAAAGACTTCACATTCTTCAACTTCCCATTGTCATACTTATAGTAAAGCACACAGGCAGCATCAGCATCAATGACATAGACATTGCCAAGATCATTAATGACAACAGCAACAGGTCTAAGTGGGGATAAGACTTCCCTGGGACCAATGATTTTTAACATCAGGCGTTTAACAAAACCTTCTGCAGGTGCCGGTTCCTCACCCAGAGTATGCTCTAAAGTGAGAAAGGGTTGACTCAGATCAGCCGGGAATGCAAGTACCTCCGTTTGAGTACGCCGGACAGCACAAGAGGTTAAAATCACGGCCAATAATGTTACACAGAATAACCGAATGAGGACGGATGTGTTGTACTTCGACAAGCTCAGCATGACACACATCCTAAGGTTTGACTACCTATCATCCGAGTTGAAACCACCGTCTTCCTGAGGTGGTACGCTGAGGCTCTCGAAGCGCTCTCGAAGGACAGGTGGTGTAGATTGAAGCCAGTCGAAAGGTCTGAAGACAAACCAAGAAACAATTTGACCAATTTAGCCATTAGTATCACTTCCTCTTCGATCTGAGCCATGGGGATTGACCTTAGCTGTAAAAGTCAGTTGCCCATAATAAATACACAGTAAGAGCAGGGAGCCGAATTTTATTCGGCTCCCCGGAAGTCTTCCATATGAATAGTGATTATTCAACAGGTTCACTTACTTTTTTTACGGCTCCATTGGGAAATCTGATGTTATAGTAACCCACTTGCCATATTCCAGCGCAGCATAGATCATGGAGTTAGCACCATTCTTTAGACTGGTAGCATCATAACCTAATGCAGTCAACCAGGCTGTCATCATGGATGATGTCTGACCAGTCCAGCAATAGGTAGCGATCGTTTGTGCAGGGTCAAGAATATCAAGACCGTCATCAGCAATTGTCAATGTACCGGGAGTTACCTGATAGGCACCATCGATATGACCATAATAGTCATAATCTGTTAGGCCCCAGTAGTTGATGATTTCATAATTCTCGGGAGTCTCAACGATTGTCGTAGCGGGCGTTCCTTTAAATACGGCAAGGATTGCATCTACACGTTCGGCCAAAATGGCGGCACCATCAGTAAGATCTGTATCAATAACAGGATCATTCATATCTGACAGAAGTGCCGGGGCAGCTTCTGTTGACCAGTTTGCATGATCAACAGCAAAACTGCTTGTAGCACCTGTCCATGAATCAAACTCCATAGCCCAACTACTCATACCGAACTTTAATGACTTTGCGTCTGTATAACCGCTTAAACGGAGAGCGACAACAGCATGTGCGGCAGACTGACCACTATAGCAAGCTACCAGTACCGGAAGATCACTTGTGTTTTCTACTTCAACAGTCGTCAATACGTCTCCGTAGGCACAGTTAACAGCTCCAGGAATATGTCCCTCTCCGTATTTGTCAGCTGAACGAAGATCCAGGATAAAATAGTTCGCTTCACTGCCGGAAACAGCGGCTGCTGTTGTGATCC
>JAUVKO010000035.1 GCA_030596225.1 Fidelibacterota bacterium | reverse complement strand
TACTATGATCTGGAGCGCCTGTGGATCGATGCCACCATTACTGAACTTGCTGATGATGAGCAGGTCTCAGACGCTAACACACCCCTTTTTGATAATCTATAAACACTTGGTTAGGTGAACTAAAAATCTTTAGCCAACTATTTACGCCAAGGCTACGATAGTCAGGCAGATGAAACACAGATAAAACTGGAAACTGGAAATTAGCAATAATGTATAGGGGTAAAAAGTAGAAAGGGGTCTCGAACCTTTGACATTAAAACTCACTATGTCTCTACCTGTCCGCCGCCTGCCTTCGCCGAAGGCCCACTGCGCCGAAGTGCTACGCAGGCTGTACGGCTACGCGCAGGCAGGTACTGTCTACTAAGGAAGGCGGACCTGGGGATGAAAGCGCAAAAAGAAGGAGTTTGCCACCAGCTTCTGTCCTTTCGGACTCAGTCTTGGCAAGCAGCGCGATGCGTGTCGCGGCGAAACATTGTGAAGCCGGATCGCCCACAGAGCTATGGCGGATAACCACGACGTAGCTCAAAAGAGGACTTGTGAGGGCGCCTGCCTTTGCCGAAACGGCGGAGTCTATACTGAGGAAGATCGAAGTATGCAGGCAGGTAGCCGATGGGCGAAGACTCAAGCCGGGCCTGTCCCGTCGTAGCTGAAAGCAGAGATGGATAAATAAATGGGACCACGGGTTGGTCATTGAGTTTACCTGTCCTGAGTTTATCGAAGGGTCGAAATGTTACCAGTGTGGATCCATTCTGTAGCTGAACTCAAATAAGTGTCTCTCTGAGCTCGTCGAAAGGTAGACACTTTATATTAAGTCACTTTTCGACCTTCGCTGCACTGGCTCAGAGAGACACCAGTAAGATACTGCTAAAGGCGACATAATTATTAAAAATTTAAGGAGAAATATGTCTATCCCTAATAAAATGCTAATACTGCTGTCTGTCTTTATGCTGCTAGCCTGCAAACAGGAAGATCCCAAACCTCGTTTAGTGGTGCTTATATCAGTCGATCAACTTGCCCACCATGCTTACACTCATTATCTGCCGGTTTTTACCGGTGGATTCAAATGGCTGCATGATCATGGAGTCACTTTTGACAATGCCCACCATGAGCATGGTTACACAGCCACTGGTCCCGGTCATTTTGTATTGGGATCAGGCCTCCATCCCGGCCCGGCTGGAATTATCGGTAATTCTTGGTATGATCGCCAAAGCGGAAAAGATATTTACTGTGTAGAAGATCCGAGTGCAAAAGCTCTGGATATACCGGCATACAATGTGTCTTATGGACGTGTTAATGGAAGCACCCCGGGTGATTGGCTAAAAGCAGTGTCTCCTAAATCAAAGGTTTACTCCGTAGCCTGTAAGGATCGTGCTGCAATCATGATGGGTGGAAAATCTCCTGATCTTGCTGTGTGGTACAACTGGCAAGGTGCCTTCACAACAACCGACTATTATACAGACAAGATTCCCCAATGGCTGCATGATTTCAACACAGAGAACAACATGATCTCATATAAAGACTCTGTTTGGACTAAATTATTGCCGGAAGCTGTTTATGCACAATATGCCCATGCAGATTCCTTCTATGGGGAGTCCGATCGTTATCTGCAGGAACCGTACACTCCCGTGTTTCCCATTGGTTTTGAAGCAGAATGGTATGATAAAAAGGTTTTCGGTGAAATGGGTGGTCGCCCCTGGATGGACCGCATGACCCTTGAATTGGCCTCCAAGGCCATCGATGAGGAGCGTTTGGGACAAGACAAGACCCCAGATGTTTTAGCGATTGGTTTGTCAGTGATGGATATTGTCGGGCATTATTATGGCCCATATTCACACGAAGGCATGGATCTTCTTGTTAAGCTGGATCAATACCTAAACAATTTCCTGAAACGTTTGGATGAGCAGGTTGGTCTTGAGCATGTGATCATAGCATTGACCGCAGACCATGGTGATCTGCCACTGCCAGAGCACAGGACACAGATTGAAGGCAAATATGGTGGTCGCGTGGATGAGGAATTATATCTGGCAACCCGGGCTAAAGCATACAGTGTACTGGATTCTCTCTATGGCAATCATGAATTCATTCACCGTAAGGGCTCAAGTTATTATTACAACTTTTCCATGATGGACTCCATGTCAGTAGATGCTGCGGTGGTTGATTCGATCCTGCAAACATATATGGAATCAGTTGAAGGTGTTTTTCGTTTGTACACCAAAACTGAATTACTGGCGGCAGACCCTTCAAATCAATCAGCCTATCGTTTGAGTCATTTTATGCACCCTGAGCAGAGCCCGGATCTTTATACCCTTGAGGAGGAAGGCTGGATCTTTCGTAATCCATTTGGAACCACTCATGGATCTCCATACGAGTACGACAGTCACGTTCCCCTAGTTTTTAGTCACCCGGATTTTCAAGCCACAACGAGATCAGATTCTGTTGCTACAATTGACATTGCACCTACTCTGGGAGATATCCTGGGTGTTAAACCATTGAATGAAGTAGATGGAATAAGCCTGCGATCACTACTGACGTCAAAATAAGTGGTGGTAATAAGCTTATAAAAAACACAATATTTCATGAAAGGGCGGGTTTTAAATCCGTCCTTTCTAAGAAAATTCATCAATATTTCTGTCGTACAGGCACACGCGTTCAAGCGTCAAGTCATTGTTATTATCATACATAATGGTTATATTTGTTTGCAACCTCAATTCATAAATATGGAGGTGTTCTATGCATACCCTGTTACGACGTACCTTGATTATTAATATTGGAATATTAGGATTATCTATCCTACTATTTCAGTGTGCCTGGTTTAAGGGTGAGTCCTCTGAAGTTGAGATAATAAAACCAAAACCTGTAGGTGGCTATGAAGTGCTAAGCACCCGTATCCATTATCCTCGATCTATCCGTGAGCAAGGGATTGAAGGAACAGTCACCGTTAACGCTTTTGTCTCTAGTGATGGAGCAGTCACAGAGACCAGAATTGTCCATAAACTTGATCCGGATTTGGACCGGATAGCTGCTAATGCTATTAAACGAACCCTGTTTGAGCCAGCCACGAGAGATGGCACGCCAGTAGATGTGTGGATATCTATTCCCGTTATATTTGCCTTGAAAGACTGGCAAGTAACAAGCACTCCTTTCTCAATGTTTGAGATGATCATTCAGCCCAGCCCTGCTTATCAGAGTTTTGAGGTAAAAATAATTGGTCACATGAAATCTAAACAGGACTTCCCTGTTCGCTTTGAATTCTTGTTACCACTAAATGCCGATAAGACCTGGGTGAAAGCAGGTGGTGAACCTGCTCAAACAGGTAAGGTAAAGGATGAAAATGGCGAATGGTTGATTTTCCAGATAAATGATGAACAACTGGAATGGGGGTTTATTTATCACCCACTTAATGATCAGGGTGACCATAAGTTTCGATATAAGTTTGCCTTGAATCACCCTCTGCCGAATTGGGAAATGGCAGTGATCTATGGAGCTCAACAGCTACGTTTTAGTCAAGAGCCAAGTCAAATTACTGAGCAAGAAGATGGGATAATGAGATTTTCCTATGACCTGGAAAGACTTGAAGCTTATGAATTTAGGTACCTTGAACTTGATCTTGTGGAATAGTCAGGCTCTTTGGTTTTTAATTAAAGAGATTAATCAATATCAGATCGCGAGATTATAAAAAACCAGAATATTCCACAACAGTTTCTCCGCTCGATCATGTCTCAATACACTAAACAGGGATTTGTAACTTCTGTCAGGGCAATGGCGGGAGTGTTAGACTGGCTGACCAGGCAGGGGTAAAATCACTTCTGGAGATGGTTGAAATTGTAGAGAGCCCAATTAAATGTTCAAATAACCCTTGCCGAAGATGTGGCTTAAGTTAATTTTTTCCAAATTGGTTAGGAGATACATCATGGGGCTTAATCGCTGGCTCACAGTCATTTTAATTAGCATGTTTGCCTTCACAGCTTGTAGTGAGGATCCGGATATTCTATTTTCCAAAGCTGAGACGGAAGCAGCACTTGGCTCCCGCCAGGCTGCTTTGAATTATCTCATGAAAATCCAGAAATCATCACCGGAATACACAGAAGCCTATCTTTTTGCTGCACGTCTTTTTCTTGAGGATAACAATCACACAGAGGCTGTAAATCAGTGTAAACGAGGTTTAGATGCCAAGGCTGATTCTGCCATGATCCTACGATATATTGGCGAGATATATAACCTTAGCGGTAGTCTGGAAAATGCCTACCAGTATTATCGGAGAGCTGTTGGAGTTGACCATGAAAATGTTGATGCCCAGATCAGCCTGGGAAATATTTTGAATGACAAAGATCTTTACGAACAAGCCTTGACTCATTTTGATACAGCATTAGAATTGGATTCGGCTAACTACCTGGCCACCGTAGGAAAAGCATTAACTCTGAAAAATTCGGGCGAAACAGCGGCGGCAATTGAACTGTTGGAAGCAGCTGTTGAAGATGAACCCATGGAGGGAGCAGCCTATGGAGCCCTGGCAATGGCTCAGGAAAACACTGCTATTGAAGATAAAGCAATTTTCGATAATTATGCTCTTGCCGTCAAACTAGCCCCCCGGAATCAAGTTATTTGGAAGGCATACGTGGCCTTTATAGTAGATGGCCGAGATAAAAAACAAGCGATCAAGATTCTGCAAGACTATCTGGTTCAATTTCCCGATGCCATGGATGGTAGACATCGCATATCCGAACTATATATTGATCTAGCCAGAGTTGAGAGTCTTTCATGGCTTGATGCAGCACGACAACAGTGCGAACAAGCTTTAATTACTGATAATGATGATCACTACAGCCATGCATTATTAGCCAGGATCTATATTCTCCAGGAAAAGCCACGCTTGGCTGTTTTAGAGGCCCAACTGGCTTTTGAGATCAATCCGAACACAGAATACCTGAATCTGGTGGATCAGGCCAAATTCATTACGAATTAATTATTTTCCCAAACGATCGCTCTACGTCCGGAGCTTGTCCGGAGCATTTCGACTTCATATTGCAAATTGTTGAATCTAGCAGGATGGAATCATGCCTAAGAAGATCGTAGTTCTGGGAGCCGGTATGGTTGGCCGGGCCATGGCCATTGATCTAAGTCAGGATCATGAGGTAATCTCCGTGGACCAGGATATTGTCGCTTTGAATATTCTGGCTAAGAGACCCAATCTAAACACTGTTCTTGCTGATCTGGATGATCCTAAAGCTATCCAAAAGCATATTGAACAAGCAGATATTGTCGTGGGTGCCGTTCCCGGATTCATGGGGTATCAAACCCTGAAAACGGTAATTGAAGCGGGAAAAGATATTGTAGATATTTCCTTTTTCCCCGAGGATCCTTTTGATCTAGACAGCTTAGCTAAAAAGCATCGCGTGGTGGCAATCATGGATGCCGGAGTGGCACCCGGGATGAGCAATATCATTCTGGGTTATCATCATGCCGCCATGGAAGTCAGTGACTTTGTCTGTTATGTGGGCGGTTTGCCCCGGGAAAAAACTTGGCCCTACGAATATAAAGCGCCTTTTTCACCCATTGATGTTATCGCGGAGTATACTCGTCCATCACGCTTGGTTGAGGCTGGCTCTGTGGTGGAAAAACCGGCACTTTCTGATGCGGAATTAATTGATTTTCCCGGTGTGGGTACGCTGGAGGCTTTCAATACAGATGGTTTGAGAAGCCTGATAAAGACCATGAACGTACCAAATATGAAGGAAAAAACACTACGCTATCCTGGACACATCGAATTAATGCGCATCTTTCGGGAGACGGGCTTTTTTAGTGAACATAAGATCTCCATCGGGAATCAAAAGATTCGACCCCTTGACCTGACAGCTAAATTGCTTTTCCCAAAATGGAAACTTGGGGAACAGGAAGAAGAATTCACCCTCATGAATGTAATAGTCAAAGGTAAAGAGGGAAATCAAACGGTTGAATATCGGTATGACCTTCTTGACCGGTATGATCTTGAGACAAAAACTTCCTCCATGTCCAGAACTACTGGATACACCTGCACAGCCATCACCCGTCTGGTTTTAGATGGACAATATCAGCGTAAAGGACTTAGCCCTCCGGAATTTGTGGGAGCAGCAGATAAATGTTTTCAGCGTATCATTGAGGAACTGGAACATAAAGGAGTGCATTATGACATCCAAAAGACTGTTGACAATAAGTGAAAGATAGATAGTCCCATATGAAAATAAAGCGAAGCGGTCGGGTGGTAATGGTGACAACGGTGTTATTATTGCTGTTTACAGGGCTGGTCATCTGGCATAGTAACCCCCCCCAATCAGATCATTCTCAAATCCAACAAGAGCAACAACTCATCCAAACATATCCCGAGCTTAACAACTTTCTGAAACGCGGCAGCTTTGAGAAAGGGTCACATGCATTTTATAGTATTGGTCTTCCGGGGAAACAGGCTTGGCCAACAAGTGTAATTCGGGCTTGCTATAAAGATCCTTTGGCGGCACGCTGGCAATGTGCTTTTACCCGCGACGCATATTCAGATAAATTAGAGCTGATCCGTTACCGTAGCAGAACAGATTTTATGGCACTTCTACTTGCCTCCGAACAGGAGTCTACCGGCTACATTAAAGATCTGGATCTCAGATCACACACACATGTTTTGGAAAACCCATTTTCAGTCTCCTTAAGATCATTATTGGGCATTCTGACAGGACTGTTGGTTTTGCTTGTCGTTAGACGGGTTCAAAAGTACAGGTAACCTGACAGTCATTGCTTTACTTGTGCACTGAGATAAAATCTAGTTTCATCACCCAGGGAATTTTAAAAACGGCTCAGGCGATCCTGTTAATAGAATACTGGATAGCAAAAGGTAGCGAAATTGGCATAAAAAATGTATGTTAAATGCTCAAATGAAAAGATACAAAACCCGATATAAGCAAATAAAACATTAAGGTATTCACATGAAACGTATTCAGATAATTGTGCTATTGATTCTTGCTCTTTCCCTGGTTTTCTGGTCATGCGGTGGAGGAGAGAAACAAGCAGCTGATAATTCAACAGTAAGCATCAATATAGCAAGCAAAGATATGACCACATTGGCAGAGGATGGTGGTTATGGATTTGAGGATCTGGCAGCAGAATTAGGCTATGTCACCTATGATATGAAACCGGAAGAACAAATCTTCTTTGGTGACCCCCGAGCGAAAAAAGGTGGAATGTTTCGTCATATCACCACTCGCTTCCCGGCAACCATGCGAACAGAAGGACAAAATGCAAACTATGTTGAGAATAACACCGTCTCAGGTCTTTGTTATGAGGGGTTAATTACCACTCATCCATTGACCCTCGAGTTTATTTCTTCATTAGCAAGTCACTGGAAAATTGCTGATGACAAGATGAAATTCTGGTTCAGGGTCAACCCGGATGCCCGCTGGTCAGATGGCCGTGAAGTAATTGCAGATGATGTGATTGCCACCTGGGATCTGCATATGGATGAAACAATCCTGTCACCCTCCGATCAACTGGTTTATGGCAAATTTGAACGTCCTGTTGCCGAAAGTAAATATATTGTATCAGTGGTTTGTAAAGAGTTGAGTTGGAGAAATTTACTTTACTTTGGTGGAATGGCCATTCTTCCCTCTTACTACCTAAACCAGATTGATGGTTCTGAGTACTTAAAAGAATATCAATTCAAGATGTTACCGGGAACGGGACCCTACGAGATTAAGGAAGGGGATATTGTAAACCAGGAATCATTCATCCTCACACGTCGTCTGGATCACTGGGCAAAAGATGACCCAATGACCAAATACACAGCTAATTTTGATAAGATCAAATTCATGGTTGTTAAAGACAACAACCCCCTCATGTTTGAGAAATTCAAAAAAGGCGAAAGTGATTTTTACACGGTTTCAAAAGCCCGTGAATGGGTTGAAGAAACGGATTTTGAATCAATCCAAAAAGGCTGGATACAGAAACGAAAAATCTACTCAGAAAAACCAGCCGGAACCTCCGGGTTTGCTTTCAATATGCGCAAATGGCCATTTGATGACAAGCGACTCCGTATGGCGTTTACATACCTTTATAATCGTGAAAAAATGAATGAAGAAATGTATTACAGTGAGTATTCCATGATGAACTCAATGTACTCAGGCTCGGTTTATGAAAATCCGGACAATGAGAAAGTTTTCTATAATCCTGAAAAAGCAGTAAAGCTTCTTAAAGAAGCTGGCTATAAAACCAGGAATGAAGATGGTTGGCTGGTCAACAAAGATGGACGTATTTTACGGTTTGAAATTGCCATTATGAAGGGTGTGGATTATATGGTCACGCCGGTTCAACAGATGATGAAGGATTATGGCATTGACATGCAAATCAAATATATAGATGGGAATGCCAACTGGAAAAACCTCATGGAACGTAATTTTACCATCTACATGCAAAGCTGGGGCGGACTTGTTTTTCCAAATCCAGAGACATCTCTCCACTCTTCCCTCGCGGACAAGGACAACAATAACAATATTGGTGGTTTCAAAAATGATCGGGTAGATGAATTGTTGGTTGAATATGACAAAACCTTTAGCCAGGCTCGCCGGGTTGAAATCATCCGCGAGATCGATGGTATTTACTCGGATATACATCCTGCTACCTGGGGCATTGCCCGCAACTACCAACGAGTACTTTACTGGGATAAATTTGGCTATCCAGAATATATGGTGAGTCGTTTCGTAGGTGATTATCGGTCTGCCTTTAGTTTGTGGTGGTTTGAACCCGAAAAAGAGGCAGCTCTGGAAGCTGCAATGACCAATAATACTGACCTACCCGTTGGTGACGTAGATGTGAAGTTTTGGCCAGAATACTTAAAAGCAAATAATAAGGAATAAGGAATAAGGAAAAATTTACTAAGGATTTCGGGTCTGTTGAATGATATACAATACCAGAAGCAATCAGAGACAACGATTGTTCTCGGTGAGCCAGAAGTTATCTGGAACTTAAAAGAGAGAACACGTCAATTTGCCCTTCGCTGTATCAAACTAGTTGGAGCTTCCCGAAAAAAAGCACAGTTTTCAAAAAGTTGATCTTAAGAGTGCCTTTACTTATTTTTTCATTATTCATTATTAATTAACCATGACCACATATTTTATTCGTAGAATTCTGCTTATGATCCCAACGTTCCTGGGATCAACGATTCTAATCTTTACTATCCTGCAAATGGCACCGGGCGGACCTCTGGAACGGACCATCCAACAACTTCAAGCTGGCGCGATGCAGGCAGGAGAGGCTGTCGGGAGCGTTGGTGATATCATGGGTGGCGGTAGTTCTGTCCTTCCAGAATCAGCATTACGAGAGTTAAAGCGTTTCTATGGTTTTGATAAACCAGTTCACCAAAGATATTTAACCTGGCTGGGTGTTTGGCCGCGTGAGATCAAACACCGAGAGGTGGAATTTCACAATGGCGCATTAGAGGCACAGAAGAATGTGGGGCGCGGTACTTATATGACCCTCCGGCTTAAAGGAGATCAGGTTGAAGTCCTCGATAAAGATGGAATTGTTAGCAAGCTTTGGAAAGCAGCCATCGATGAAGAAGGCTCAAAAGAAAATGTAATTCTAACAACAATATTTCAGACCGAATTCTCAGGTATTCTCACGGGAAATCTAGGGACATCCTATACCTATGATCAGCCAGTAACTGAAGTAATGGCTCCCCGGTTTAAAATTTCTGTCTTCTTTGGTCTTACCGGGTTAATGCTTTCCTATATTGTCTGTATTCCCCTGGGTATTCGGAAAGCTTTGAACCATGGTTCTGCTTTTGATTTTCTTTCAAGTGTGACCATTTTTATTGCTTACTCTATTCCTGGATTTGCCCTGGGAGGAGTACTGCTAGTTTTATTTGGTGGAGGCACATTTTGGGATGTTTTCCCCTTGGGTGGGTTTCGATCTCCTACAGAAGTCTGGGAATCTCTATCATTATGGGGACAGATAAAAGATCAGCTCTGGCATGCCGTGTTACCGATTATCGCTTGGTCTATTGGTAGTTTTGCCGGTTTAACGATATTGATGAAGAACAGTTTATTGGAAAACATTTCGCAAGACTATATCCGAACCGCTTTTGCCAAAGGATTACAGGAAAAACGAGTGGTCTGGGTGCATGCAATCCGTAATTCCGTCATTCCCATTGCTTCAGGAATTGGTGGTGTCATTGGTGTGGTTATCGCCGGTTCCTATCTCATTGAAAAGGTTTTCAATATTGATGGTTTTGGGAAAATGGGATTTGAAGCTATTCTGGACCGGGATTATCCCATCACCCTGGGGTTTCTAGTAATCGTGGTAATGATCCGATTGGTAGCCAATATTCTTTCAGATATTGCACTAGCCTCTGTTGACCCAAGAATTCGATTTAAATAAGAATGAAATAGAACATGCCTGAACAACAAGAAATATCCCTGTCCATCCTAAAGAAGCGCTGGCTCAAATTTAAAACACTGAAACGGGGCTATTATTCTTTTGTTTTATTGCTGATGCTCTATGGGCTTTCCTGGTTTTTACCCATACTGATAAATAATCGTGCACTTATGGTCAGCTATGAAGATGAATTGTATTTTCCCGTAATATCAGGATACTATTCAGGGTCGGAGTTTGACCAGGATGTACCGGGAGAGGCTGCTTATCGTCAGTTACAAGCAAGCTGGAAACAAGCAGATAGTGATAACTGGCTGATCATGCCACCATATCCTTATAGCCCCTTTGAAGATATTACGGTAAAGGGAAATAAAATGTATGATCCTCCTTCACGTCAACATTGGCTGGGGACAGATAATACGGGGCGGGATGTCTTTTCCCGCTTGTGTTATGCCTTTAATATTTCCATTTCTTTTGCCCTGGTTCTGACTATTCTCAACTATATCATCGGTGTGATCATCGGCGGAAGCATGGGCTATTTTGGGGGTAAATTTGATCTCTTTTTTCAACGAATCATTGAGATCTGGTCCAGCTTACCCATGCTGTTTGTTATTATTATCATCAGTTCTATTATCAGACCATCCTTTTTCATCTTGATCTTTATTTACACCATTGTGAACTGGATTGGTATGACCTACCTGATGCGTGCGGAATTCTATCGCGAAAAATCAAAAGACTATGTTGCGGCTGCTTTATCCATGGGGCAAACGAACTTCAAAGTCATGTTCAAACATATTTTACCGAACTCCATGGTTCCCATCATCACTTACTTTCCCTTTGCTGTAGTTGGAGGCATCTCTGCTTTGGTGGGTCTTGATTATCTGGGTTTCGGAATGCCGCCGCCAACACCCAGTTGGGGACAGATGCTGGATGTAGGTTTGCAGAATATCTCAAAATGGTGGATGGTTTTTGCTCCTGTGTCTGCTCAGTTTGTGACCTTGATCATGGTTGTGTTTATCGGTGAAGCGGTCCGGGAAGCTTTTGACCCCAAAGTGTATTCGAGGTTACGATGAGTCTGGAAAAACTGGTCGAAGTCAAAGGGCTAAAAACCCGTTTTAAGGTTGGTGGTGAGTGGGCCAAAGCCGTTGATGGTGTCAGCTTTGATATATACAAAGGTGAAACCCTTGGGATCGTCGGTGAGTCTGGTTCTGGAAAATCAGTTTCTGTTCTGTCTCTAATCCAATTGATTCCCAATCCTCCAGGTGAGGTGTTTGACGGAGAGATCATCTTCAAAGGCAAAAAGATCTTTGATGCACAGGAGTTGGCAAGAGCACGAGAAGTTCCCCGGTTCAAATATTTCCGGAAGATACCTGAAGCCAGGCGGAATCAAGCTGCCAGTGTTTTCTTTATCACTTGGATGATTATCTATGCCTTTCTGCCGATTTCCGGATTGTTATGGGGACTTCTCTCATTTGTTTTAAACCTGACAGTAATGGTTCACCTTTTTTATAATTCCCCTCAGAAAAAAGCCATGGCTGAGTTTCGGGAGAATATCTACAGTAAAATGTGGGATATCCGTGGTTCCGAGATTGCCATGATCTTTCAGGAGCCCATGACCTCTCTGAATCCTGTGTTTAATATTGGGATGCAGATGATGGAATCCATCAGACCCACAGGATTAAAAGATTCTATCAAGGCCGGGTTTGTAAGTAAGGCAAAAAGTCTCAAGTCCTTATCAATAAAAAGTCGGATTCAAATCTCAGGTGGATTTGCCGTGGCCATTCTATTTTTCTCCCAATTGGGAGCAGGGTGGAGCTTTATACCAATGAACATGTTGACTTCTTTTATTGTAGGGGGTCTTGTGCCTACTGCATTGGCGTATTTCATTATTGGAGTGGACAAACTGATCAGTACCGACTTTAAAACCGATCATGTGAAACTCTACAATGAAGCTGTGAGACTCCTGGATATGGTAGGAATACCTGACGCTGAGCGTCGCTTGGGCGATTATCCCCATCAATTTTCTGGTGGGATGCGTCAAAGGGTAATGATCGCCATGGCTTTGGCAAAAAATCCATCCTTACTTATTGCCGATGAGCCCACAACAGCGCTAGATGTGACTATTCAAGCCCAAATCCTTGACCTTATGTTAGATCTGAAAAAGAATAATACGGATGCAGCAGTCGTACTTATTACTCATGACCTGGCTGTCGTGGCGGAAACTTGTGAGCGGGTCATCGTCATGTATGGTGGGGTTATTCAGGAAGTTGCCGAGGTTAATGACCTCTTTAAAAATCCTCAACATCCTTATACCAAAGGATTGTT
>JAUVKO010000199.1 GCA_030596225.1 Fidelibacterota bacterium | reverse complement strand
ACTAAGCAGCTTTTTCACACGTTCATTTTGTAGACACAATCAGTCTTCGTCTCTGACTACGACCGGACAAGAACGAACCAAAAAGTCTTTTTAAAGGCAGCCCTGCCTGTGCGGAGACCGACTTCGGCATAGGCAGGTCTGTGGAAGCTGTTGGTGATATTCACGCTTCATTCGCTAGAAAAATATTTCTTTGACGCTCATTTCAGCGGAATCTCAAACCAACCGCTTCCAAGGAGACAATCATGAAATCCCAATTGCGGCCAAGAGAATTGTACAAAGCACGAATTCCAAAACTACATATCCGTGGGAATCTGTGTTAATCAGTGGCTAAAATGATTCTATTTGGGACAGATGTGTTGGCTAATAGCTAATAAAACTATTTACTTGCTTTTTATCATTCAATAGCCGACTTTATCCAACCTTTTAGAGGTCGCAAACCACAATCCCCTAATCATCATGTAAGAACACCTATCTGGCTCCAGATGGGAAAATCAACTGATTTAGGAGGGTTTGGAAATGTTGCGATTACAAATCGTGCTAACTGTTTTATTCATTATTCAGCCATTACTTTATGGACAGAGTGTTATTGTGAACGAAATGTCCCAGGGGTCAGGTGGTGGCAAAGAATGGGTCGAATTTCTGGTTGTTAACAATGGAGTGGACATGCGGGGCTGGGAACTGGGGGACAATGATGATGGAATTTGGCACTCCATCGCTGAATTCAGCACTCACTCAGACTGGAGTAATGTCATATCCGGGACCATCATTGTCATTTACAATGGCGGAGATGTCGATGGCACCATCACATCAGCCGGAGGGGAGGATACTGATTTCAGTGATAAATCGGTTATTATTTCTGTCAGCAATTCCATCTATCTAACTGACACAGGTCCCTGGGGAGGCACATCCGGTGCATTTGCAAATACAGATAAGGATGATTGTGCTGCCATTCGCGATGCAAATGATGTAATCATTCATGATATGGCAGTGACCCATGGAACCGCAACTGTGCCTAGTCCGGGAAGCGGAAAAGTGAAATATTATACTGGAAACACAGCCAGTGGTACTTCTGATGTGGCTAAGTGGACGGAGGCAAGTTCAACAGCAGGAACACCAGGGTCAGCCAATGGTGGAGATAACTCAAGTTGGGTTGATACTTCTCTACCGGTTGAATTGTCCACCTGGTATGCCAGTTCATCCAGGGGTCAGATCGTATTGAGTTGGACTACGGAATCTGAGATTGAGAATCAAGGCTTTATCATTGAACGATGCATAGAGCATCAGGCTGAGTCTGCCTGCCGGGTCGTTAGACTGGTCGAAGCCTGGACTGAAGTTGCATCCTTTGTGAGTGATACTCAGCTCATTGGTCATGGCTCTACTACGATGAAGAACAACTATGTTTATATTGATAAGCAGGTGGAAGTGGGGCAGACCTATGTCTACCGGCTTTCAGATGTGGATTATCAAAACCGGGTAACCATGCACAACATGATCAGTGTGACGGTCAAGGCAATTGATCAGAATATGAGACCCGTAACAATGGCTTTGCATACTGCTTATCCAAACCCATTCAACCCGGAAGTGCATCTTTCCTTCAGCTTGGATCAGGAGATTGAATTACTGTCCCTGGAGATCAATGACCTGAGAGGTGCTTTGGTGCAAACGATTACTACAGGTCGTTGTGCAGCAGGAATGCATGACTTCAGTTGGAATGGAGTGAATGCAGAGGGAAATCGATCACCTTCAGGTGTTTATGTGGTGCGTTTAGCTGGCCCGGGAAGTGTACAAACCCTGACGATTACTTTACTGAGGTAAATTGTAGTAGAGACAGGTCTGAGACCTGTCTCTACATGTGACCAAATACTCAGCCTAATAGGTTTGTATGAAAATGTAAGTCTGAGGCCTTCAGTTTTGCTCAGCACAAGTACATCGAGGTGTAAAGATATTATCTCTCGACTCCGCTCGAGATGACGATAATGATTGGCATCAAGAAGACACAACAAATCACACTTCCAATCCGCTGCTGCAGGTTTACCTTGGTGTTCAAATGACAGGAAGAATTATGCAACGCATTTTATTTATTATTATCCTCAGTATTGCTTCTTTGTGGGCACAGATTCCTAACGGTTATTATGACAGTGCCTCCGATTTGACAGGTGATGCATTGCAGCAAGCTCTCCATGATATCATTAACAATCACACATCAGTGACCTACACAGCACTATGGACTCATTTCCAGACCACTGATGTTAAATCAAACGGGAAAGTCTGGGATATGTATTCTGATGTACCAGGCGGTACTCCTGCGTATGAATACACATTCGTTACTGACCAATGTGGAAATTATAGTGGTGAAGGCAGTTGCTATAATCGGGAACATTCCTGGCCTAAAAGCTGGTTTAATAAAGCTCTGCCCATGAATACGGACCTGTTTCATCTGGTTCCCACAGATGGTTATGTGAATGGCAGGCGTAGCAATTATCCCTACGGTGAAGTGAGTAATTCCACATGGGCTAGCACCAATGGCAGCAAACTGGGTCCCAACACCACTGCCGGCTATTCAGGCACCGTCTTTGAACCGATTGATGAATACAAAGGTGATTTTGCCCGCAACTATTTCTATATGTCAACCCGTTATCTGAATGAAGATAGTAGTTGGGATACAAATGACATGGTCATTGGTGCTCAGCTTAAATCCTGGGCGTTGAATATGATGCTAGGTTGGCATGCTGCTGATACGGTGAGTCAAAAAGAAATAGATCGCAATAATGCAATTTATGCCATTCAACAGAATCGTAATCCTTATGTAGATCACCCTGGATATACAAATTTAATCTGGGGTGGAACATATCCTGTATCCATTGACATTGAACAGGTAGCATTACCTCATGGTTTGGTCTTAAGTCCAGCCTATCCAAATCCATTTAATACATCTGTGAGATTGAGTTTTCAAGTGAACACCATGGTTAATGATCTTGGACTTCAGATATTTAATTTGGAAGGTGAACTCGTCAATACACTCGCTAATGGAATTCATACTCCGGGTATCTATGAAACGACCTGGAGTGGCACAAATTCTAGAGGTGAACTCCAAGCCTCCGGTCTTTATATCTTAAAATTGAGTAGTGGGACAGAGATAGATTTTCAGAGAATTACTCTGCTACGTTAAGTGCTATTATTGAATTCCCGAAGACTTAAAATGATTGATGGGAGTATAGTCTATTTCCCTTCGATACGATTGCTGCGCAATCACTCAGGGTCCCGGTTATGATCATTTAATAATGGATCACCGAGTGATTTTAGAAACGAAGGAAGTAAAATTGTATCGAGGTGCACACAGGGAGAAAAGGCAATTCATCAACAAATATAAATCGTACGAATACATCCCTTAGATTAATATTGAGAAGATGTAACCATCTATGGTCTCATTACTCTAAACTCCAGCATTGAATAAGAAAAGGAATATGAACATGAGTCAGGAAGTCACAACAGATAGCGGTTTGAAGTATGTCGACCTTGAAATTGGAACTGGAAAATCCCCCTTGAGTGGTCAGGGAGTCGTGGTTCATTATACCGGGACACTTGAAGACGGAACCAAATTTGACAGTTCTGTTGATCGTGATAAACCTTTCAGTTTTACAATCGGAATCGGTCGTGTGATCCAGGGTTGGGATGAAGGAGTTATGTCCATGAAAGTAGGCGGAAAACGACGTCTCATTATTCCGGCTGAACTGGGTTACGGAGTCCGGGGAGCCGGCGGAGTAATTCCACCCAATGCTACCTTGATATTTGATGTTGAATTGCTTGGTATTCGATAGAGATATATTCTAGCATGACACCAGATGAACTCAAGAGCATCCTGGACGAACATTCTCTAACCCTGCTCTATTTTTCCACACCAAGCTGCAATGTTTGCAAGGTCTTAAGACCCAGAGTGGAAGCAATTCTTGCCGAAGCATCTCCCTGGCATTTCCAATATATGAATACCGAAGAATCCATGGAGATCGCCGGTCAAAACCTCATTTTTGCAGTTCCCACTCTGCTGCTTATGGCTGATGGTAGGGAAATAGCCCGATTGAGTCGCCATTTTGGGATGCACGAACTGGAATCCCCGGTTCGTCGTTATGCCCAACTCTTTAACGAATCCTAGTTTAATACCAATTGCACCTCAAATTTGCACTAAATTTCTGCATCTTTTCCCGTTTTAGTGCACTTAATATTTTCACCATAGCTACCGCTATGCTTCTAATTGTGAAGCTTCTAAAACGAAAAAATATTTTGGACTTATAGT
>JAUVKO010000070.1 GCA_030596225.1 Fidelibacterota bacterium | reverse complement strand
ACCTCAAAACAGTCTATGCATTCTTCATCTTTTCCAGTTTTACTGCTCTTAAAATTCCAACCATAGCTCAAGCTATGCTTAAAATTTAAAGATTGAAAAACAGAAAAATCTTTTGAATTCATATAGACTCTTTTGAAGTACAATTGGTATTACTCGTTGTACTTCGGGGCACTTAGGGTCCATGAAAAAACGGTCACTAAGCCTACTTGTACACTTCAATGGAACCTGTGCTAAGCGAAATGCCGCCGCTTTGGCATAGACAGGAATGATCCAGCTAAAAACTCACCAAGGTCTGGATCACAAACTGTCGGATATCTTTTTCTCCATTAATGTTGTCTCCCAGATATTCAGCACGAATCTCAAACCCATTTATTATGGAATAAGCAGCACCCAGGGTAACTCGGCTGGCTTCATCAATATTATTGATAGACGACCAGTCGTCATAACGTCCGATCAGAACCAGTGGGATATGAAGTATACTCGATAGATCAAAATTGGTCTGCAGATAAAAGCCGTGGTGGGTATTGATCGTATCAATAGCTTCGAAGTCGCCTTCAAATAGATCTTCAGTGTAGTGGAGTTCCATTCTGGTTGCCAGAGGACCTGTGATGGTCTGAATATCTGCACCGAAAGCGCGGGGCTTTGATCCAAGTTCGTTAGTTTCTGTCTGAGAGAGATAAGAAGCCCCAAGTTCAAAGCTTTCAAGGGGGCTGTATGCAGCGCGTCCACCCAGGGCGAATCCATCGGTAGCGCCGTTAACCACAAAGCTTGTGATATTTATCGGTCCCAGATCAGCATGCATATTGATGCCGACGTCGTTCCAGCTATTGATACTTTTCTCGTTCAGTAGCGGAGCGGTAACCAGGCATCGATCTGGTGAAGCGATATGTTGCCAGTCAATACCAAAAGGCACATCGAATTGACCAATTGATAGTCCGATGTGATCGAAAGAATTGCTACGGACAGAATGGAGACCATTCTCTCCCGTAAAGACTAATTCTACAAAACCAGCCCCGGCTTCAAATGTACCAGTTTCAGAATTATAGGCAATTGCGCCTTCAAAATTAATACCGGGTCTGATTGGAGAAGACAGACCTAACTCAAATTGACCACAGTGCATTTCAATATTTGATTGATCTTCCAAGGGGCTAACGAAATGAACGTCTGCAAACCCTGAGAATTGAAGTTGGGCAAAGGCAGCTGTCTGAAGGACAAAGAGACCGATTGTGGTGATAATTGGGTAATAATATTTCATGTGAACAGCTCCTTGGTTAGTTGATACCTACTCACATACATTCAAGAGTCATGCCATTACTGATTACAGAGGTATTTATCTGATAGTAAGCTACTGAATAACAAGGATTTATAAAAAATAGATGTTAAAAATCACGCATTGTTGGTATTGCTTATTTCCGACAAAAATGGTTAGAGCGTCGACAATATTGTCGAGATGATCTTTGTTGAATGATTGGACAAATATTAGCCATGACCGAATAGAACAGTGCTTGAGAATGTGTTGTGATCTCGCTGTCAGGCTTATGCTCGTTTGTCGATACAAGATAGAATATGCCCCAGATAATTAATTGCTAGTATTAATAAGAAAGTTCTTGCAGGGATATGTTAGTAGGTATAAACTAACCGCACTTAAAAGATGAATAAACTCGATACCAAGACCAGACAAAAACAAATCCTCGATGCATCATTGAACCTGATCAAGGAGGGTGGAATCCAGAATCTTACAATGAAACGGATATCCCAAAAAGTTGGTATTTCTGAGCAAGCCATCTATCGTCACTATCGTAGTAAACAGGATATTCTTTGTACAATTATCAATCATTTCAATAGCCATTTCGAATCAGTTTTTGAATCGGTCAAAAAAATTGCTGTGATTGAAGAACGAATGCAGGCCTTCATAGATGGTCACTTGAATTATTTTCAAGCTAATCCTGCTACTGCCGCTGTCATCTTTTCTGAGGAAATATTCCAGTATGACTCGGTCCTGGCTAAGAAAGTCAATAAATTAGTTGAGCGTCGCATTGAGGTAATTACAAAGTTCGTCAGGGCGGCTCAGTCAGAGGGCAAATTCAAGCCTGAGTTGAAAGCAGATGATATTGCATACATATTCTTAGGTAGCCTCCGTTTTTTAGTTACAACCTGGCGTTTGGGCGGTTTTAAGTACGATATTCGAGTTAAAGGGAAGTCAATAAAATCAACCTTACTTCAGTTGATCAATTGAGACAATTTTTTTTATGACAAGCATGTTAGTTCATGTCAACATACACAACACGTTAGCAATTAAATCAGGTTTTTTAATATGATCGGTGATAAATATAATAATTCCCAAAAAAGTAAACTTGGAAACTATTGGAGTCTAATTAAAAGTCTCCAAACAGGCTTACTGCTATTTACCGGTATTGCCGGATATACCAGTGCTCAATGTCCTGTTGGAGAATACTCACAGATCCTGGGCTTAAGTGTTAGTCTATTCCTGGCCATTGCCGGTAGTACAGTATTAAACATGGTGTGGGATCGGGATATTGATTCCAGGATGCAACGCACCGCTCACCGTCCCTTGGTCAATGGAGAGTTGCGGGTTGACCACGCTCTGATATTTGGCGTTTTAATCTCTATCGCCGGATTGGGTATCGCTTATTGGCTTGACCCGCTTTATGCACTGGTTGTTAGCGGAGGTCTATTTATTGATGTAGTTATATATACCATATGGCTCAAACGACGGACACCTTGGTCCATTGTTTGGGGTGGAATATCCGGTGGGATGCCAATCCTGGCTGGACGTGTTTTAGCTGTGGGTCAGATCGATGGTATTGGGGTACTCTTCCTGCTCTCCGTTTTGCTGTGGATTCCGACCCACATCCTCACTTTCAACATCAGAAATGTCGATGATTATCGCAGAGCGGGAATTCCTACCTTTGCAGATCGTTATGGTTTTATGAACACACGCTGGATCATAGCAGCATCTAGTGTCGGTGCGTCACTGGCAATCGGTCTGGGATTATTTTCACTGGGTCTTTCATGGGGCTATCTGAAGATGCTGGCGGTACTGTCAATTGGTCTGTTAGTCTTGGCCGCTTTTATTGTCGTGAGACCTTCAGAGAAACATGATTTTTATCTATTCAAATATGCTTCGTTGTATATGATGGGAGCAATGTCAATTATCTCGTTTAGTTCCTTTTAGTAATGAAGTTTTTTTAATAACAATACAGACACAAAAACACCGAGGAGGTAAGGTATGTTTAACAAAACGAGCAAAAACCAGAATCTGATTATGGCGATCACTGCCGTAGTTGCTGGTTTGTTCATGATGTATGTCGCACCTGAACAGGGCATGCGTACACTAAAACTTGCGCTGGATGGCGTTATCAACAGAATTCTTTATGTAGATCCTGATTTTTACCCGGCAGTACCAATTTTAGGGGCAACCTATGGTGCCTGGATGGTAATTCTGTATTTGGCAGGTGCATTCGCAATCGTTATTGCCCAGAAGGTCTATACGGGTCAAGAATGGGCCAGAGCGACTTTACTGGGATTAGTAGCAATTCCTGCAGTAGCTGGTATGACCATGCTCATCCCATGGATGGTATTGATCGTCTCCGATTATGCTGCCATGTATGCAGCTGGCACCCACCCGGTCGCCGGTATTGCTCCACCACCAGCAGACGTATCTATTATGCCACCAGTTCTAATGACGATGGTAGCCGGTCTAGTATTTTACTATGTATTCCTACTGGCTGATCAAGACACGATGAAGAACAAATTGCTAAAGCTTATTCCCTATACAGCTCTTGGTATTGTTGCCGGAATGGTTTTCATGAATGGCCAGCACGGTGTTCGTTACTTCATTTTCATTCCTGAATTCTTAAAAGCTGATGCTCCAACATCTCTAAATGTGTTAGGTAACTTTTTTACCAACCTGGATCACTATGATGCCATCGACCTGGTGAGCGTTTCACAAGCCCAGATTGATGCTGGACAATTGGTTGCCAGTAAAGAAGCAGTTTATAACCCTAATACCCTTCTACTGCTATTGGGTGGCTTTATGAACTATGCTTCTTCATATTTAATGGTACTGGCAATTCCCTTCTTGGCCATGAGGAAGAAAATTGGTTACTACATCGTTTCCAGTACTGCTTTGGCAACAGCTCTGATTGGTTTTAACGGTTACGTTGTCCGTGATTCCTTTGAATGGGCTGTTGGTGGTTTTATGTCACTGGCTTTATTAGTGATTTTCAATCTGCCAATCTTCAAACCTTTCTTTTTAAAAGAAGAAGACTTCTAAACCATCAATTGTGATATAGAAAAAAGAGTCTCTGTTTTACAGGGACTCTTTTGACTAATTCGTATTTGAAGTATATATTTCAGTAATGATTATTGTTACATTATAAAGCTGACTCAATTATTGCTAATGTGAATAATAAGAAGCAGGAAAAAAAGGAATATTAAATGAAAAAAATTAATGAGCTATATCATTATTTCTTTCAGTCAACCAAGGGACTGATCCTGCTGGCAATGTCAGCAATTTCGGTCATTACAGCAATATGGGGAACGCTGTCAGGTCCCATGGTTGAATGGGGAGTAAGAGATATAGTCGTCGGCATCCTGGGTATGGATTTGACTTCCGTTGAGCGGTCTGGTCGGATCATCATGATCTACCATGTGATTGCCATGATAGTGGTATCCATTGAAGTGTACATGATGACCTCAATTATACCTATGCGTAAACATCAACAGACAACCATTAATGCAACTGTTACCGTTGGTTGGATCACCGCCATGGTGTTTGGATTAACTTTTGGCTATTTTGGTCACAACTATTTCTACCATGGGCTTTTCCTGGTAGGTCAGTCGCTAATCTTCTTTGCAGGTATACTATTGGCTGCTGCTATCTATCCTTGGAAACGGGAATATTTAGTTACTAATGATGACTATGCTCACACCAAAAATGGTTATGACTACGAGCGGATTGCCTTTTTTGTAATGACCGTAGCCATGCTTATCTCGGCTGGTTTTGGTGCAGTGACCGGTTCATTTTGGTCCAATGGCCATGAAACCTTTCTGGCCGAAGACCTGATTCGTGAACCAGGCAAAACTGCTCTCCAAAAATCAATTATTGGCCACCTGCACATCATGTTAACCCTGATTGCTGTTGCCATAACTTTGATTGTTGGTCGTTGGATGGATTGGAAAGGCAAGTTGCATAAAGTTGGTATGCCATTGATGATTTTTGGTACCCTTGTGATTTCCGGTGGAGTATGGTCTGTGGTCTGGACCCGCATGGCGCATACTTTTATCTATGTAGGATCGGTTTTTGTGATGCTCTCAGCCCTTATGTTGGTGATTTATGCTTGGGGTAAACTGATCCGTGATCGTATTGCCGAACAGGGGATAGAGAACCCAACATTTTTTCAGAAATTTGCTGCGCTGCTCCATGATCCCATCAAATTTGGTCCTTTCTGGCAGATGGTATTTATGAATTTTACTGTGAGTGGTGTCGGTATCTTCATGGCCATCAAGCTGGAAGAGATATTTCGCGTTTGGCCAGCTCGTGAAGAGCGTGTAACCCTAACGGGACACTGGCATATTTTATCAGCCATCATTGCTACAATTATCATAATGTACTATGTTGATATTTCGGGCATCAAAGGTAAAGTCAGAAAATGGTTTGGCTGGACCCTGATCATTGCATCAGACATTGCTTTTGCTGCTGTGACTATTTTCTCAATGAAACGCCTCTTTGTTACAGAATATGCTGAACAACCTTTGGTCAATATAACTATGCTGTTGACCGATTTTGGCTTGGGTGCTATTCTGGTTATTACGGGTGGACTATTTTTCTGGAGGCTTATGGATCTATTCAAAAAAGATGATGCCCTTTGGGAAAAAGAAGCAATAGATTCTGAACTTGCTATCAATCCTACTGCAGAAATGACTCAGGAGGGTCGGGACAAGATCCGGGCTCAAATGGAAAGAGAGGGCTTATAATGAAATTCATTAAAGTTCTAATTCCCTTCATGATTTTGGCGTCTTTTGTATTCGCCAAAGAAGAAATTGAATATGTTGATTCAGGAGTTAATCCAGATATTTGGATAACCATCCCGGCAGGTGATTTCTTTTATGGTCAACATAACCATGTGAAAACCACTGTTGAATATGAGATCATGGCTACCCATGTAACCAACCAGCAGTACGCCAAGTTCTTGAATGAAGCCATTGCTCAAAAGGTAATCTACGTCAAGAATGATACTGTATGGGGCTTCCATCCCGGTGACCCCTTTGATGCATATCTCCATGAGTTTGAAATACCGGCTGGTGACTATCCACTGGTTCCAATCACAGTGCCTGGTTTACGTTTGAATTATTCGAATGGTAAATTTGCAGCCAAAAATGGTTATGATAATCATCCTATGGTGCAGGTAAGCTGGTTTGGTGCCAATGCCTATGCTCAGTTCTACGGGTATCGGTTACCCCTGGAGATTGAGTGGGAAAAAGCAGCTCGCGGTACTGATGTAAGGCCTTTCCCTTGGGGAAATCACATCGAGAAAAATCGGGCAAATTTCATCAGTAGTCATAATCTGTTCGAAAAGATGTTTGGCGATGTTGTAAAAACAACACCGGTTGGCTTTTACAATGGTGAGACTCATAACGGATATGAAACCCTGGATAATCGCAGCCCTTATGGTCTCTATGATATGGCCGGAAATGTAAAACAATGGGTGGGTGATGATCATAAGTATGTTCACTATCGCTATATGCGTGGTGGTAATTACAACAGCTATGAATTGTATCTGAGGGTCTGGGTTAGAGATAGCGCCGGTCCAGAACATACAAGCATGAGTTTGGGTTTTCGTTGTGCCCGGAATCCAGTAATGGCAGTGGAAACTGCTCCAGCGGATTCTATAGTAAACGAATAGTTCGATTTATTGAGTCTGCACAGGTCGAAACTCAAGGTCTGTGCAGACTTTTTTCTTAGAGGTAGGGATGTATATTGATGGGGAATGTTCCAACCTTATGAATAGAGAAAAATGACACTTATCTCCACCAAGCTAAAACATTATTGGCCATTAATTAAAAGTCTTCAAACGGGTTTACTCGTTCTCACGGGATTAACCGGCTATGTCTCTGCTCGTTGTCCTGTTTATAATCTTACTACCATTATTAGTGTCGTTGGCAGTCTGTTCTTAGCTGTCAGCGGTTCAACTATTCTTAATATGGTTTGGGATCGGGATATCGATGCTAAAATGAATCGCACTAAATTACGCCCCCTGCCCACTGGATTGATTGAGCCACATGAAGCCTGGATCGTGGGATTGGGTTTTTCAATCCTCGGCTTGTTTTGGGCTGCGTATCTGGATCTGCTATATGCTCTGATCATATTTGGTGGTTTATTCTTCGACGTAGTGGTCTACACTATCTGGCTCAAACGAAAAACGGCGTGGTCTATTATTTGGGGAGGTATCTCCGGAGGCATGCCTATCCTGGCAGGTCGTGCTTTGGGCCTCGGATTCATAGATGAAGTTGGAATATTATTTATGTTTGGTATTTTATTTTGGATTCCCACTCATATCCTGACCTTTAGTATCAAATATGCTGATGATTATGCCTCAGCCGGTGTACCAATATTCCCTTCTACCTATGGTGTAAATACCACACGGGTAATTATTTCAGTTTCCAGTTTTATTGCAGCCCTTAGTATGTTGTTATCCGGGATAATGATGGATCTGGGCGCTGGCTATCTGCGACTAATCGCAGTTTTGGCTGCAGGCTTGCTCGGGCTGGCAATGAGTACTATATTTACAGCCTCGGAACGGATTAATTTAGGACTTTTTAAATATGCATCACTATTTATGATGACCAGTATGTTTATGGTTATCCTGGGAGCCCGTTAAAACCTATGGTAAATTTCAATAGAATTATTTTACTACTCGTCGCTGTCCTTGCCGGTATTCAGATCGTTATTGGAATTGAAAATTGTGGAAACATCCCAATCACCTACTATACCTTTTCGTATGGTATATTTTTAGTGTCAGCTCTGTTGATGTTGCTCATGGGTGTAGATATTATTGAACATGATTTTGCTGCATTGGCAGCCAGCACCCTGCCCCTGGGATTTTCCATAGGGCTGGTTGCTGCGTTTATGCTGGAGTATCACCTGGCCTATTCGTCAGTGGTGTCAGTGTTATATGCCGGATTGATCATTCAGAAATTAAGACATCAGGATAAATCAGCTTTGCTATTCCAGATACTTTTACATGGCTTAACTGGATTGGTATTATTTATTTTGCCCATTATTTTACTTATTCAGGGGACGGTAGAAGCTAGTTACTTGGGGATCAGTGTTGGAACTGGACTGGTTGCTGTGGGTGGGATGGCCCTGGCTTTCCTGAAATCCGGCAAACCGATCCTGACTAAGGATCAAATTTATACAATTTTTCCAGGAGTCCTGTTGTTGGCTGTCTTCGCATTTTCTGTGGGTATTGGCAGTCGTTAGGTCCCGGAAAATAATATTTACGCAACCTGATGAGGGTCGTAAGAATTAAAAAATATCTAAAGAAAGAGGAGAGTAAAGATGAATTTATTTGATCAATTAGTATTATTGGCAACCGGATTGGTTGCAATTTATGCCATCTGGATGTTAACGGGCAAACAGAAAGATGAAGCCACCAAGCATGTGGCCAATATTTACTACATGGTCTCATTTGCCATACTGTTGGTTTCTGGACTATTGTTGATTTTCCTGGGCTGGGGAATACTCGGCTTGTTGGGAGAGGGTAGCGGAACAAGCAAGTTTGTAGCTATTGTTGCCACCCTTATCCCATTTTCATTTGCTACCGGTCTGGTTGCCAGATTCTATCCTGAAAAGGAAAAAATGTATTTGGGTATCATGGCCTTAGGTATTGTCTTGATAGGGATTAGTCGTGTAATGGATATGGGCACTTT
>JAUVKO010000218.1 GCA_030596225.1 Fidelibacterota bacterium | reverse complement strand
GCCTTCGATCTTTATAATATAACTCAAATAGGGATAACCCTTGATTTCATCTTTGTCGAATCTCTCGTGCTTTGCTGGAACAGCAACTATTGTAATTCCAGAGACTTCCAAGGAGTCGTTACCCTTGAGAGTATGGATTCGCTCTTCAGCGATATCAAAATCTAGCAATGTCCGGCGAGCACACTCAGGAACAATAAATTTTGTTTGTCCAGAGGCACGAGATATGATTGGAATACCTTCCGGATCAATATGATCAGCGTGATCGTGCGTGCATATTACGAGATCAGCATTAGTTACCTCTTCCGGACGCATTGGTGGCTGCATCATTCGGACATGTTCATTGGGTTTTCCAAGAGTGATCCTCTCGGCGTATGTACTCAGATATGGATCGATGTAGATGACCAGTTCAGGGGTTTTAATAACATAACCTTCTTGACCGAGCCACCAAATACTGACCGAACCGGATTTTACAACTGTGTCGTTAATTTCTTTGATTAAATGATTCATAATTCGCAGTTCAACACTATTTTGATTGCCTGATTTTCTGCCTTATTAATCGCGGTATCAAATGCCTTTACACCATCGGAAAGATTGAACCGGTGAGTTATCATAGGTTCAACTTTTACTAAGCCACTCGCTAGTAATTCAATAGCTCTAGGGAAGTCAGTGTACATTGCATTAGTCGATGTCTTGATCGTTCTCTCACCACTGAGCAATAAAGCTGGGAAACTGATTTCCTCATTTTTCGTGGCCATGAGTACAACTAAACCTCTATTCTTCAAGAGAGCAAGAGACTCAACAATACTATCCTGTGATCCCACTGTGTTAAACACACGATCCACTCCAAGCCCACCGGTCTGTTTCTTAACTAGGTCAGTAATAGTCTCTCCTGAGTTAGCCACGTTCAAGACGTGATCAATACCAAGATCGCGAGCAACGCGTAAGTTATCATCCGCAATATCTGTTATAAAAACCTCAGAAGCTCCATAGACTTTGGATAATTGAGCTATCATAATCCCTATGGGACCTGCACCCAGTACGACCACCCTGTTGAGCACATCCGGTTTGGCTACGTCCACTGCATGTAAAGCTGCAGTAAGAGGATCGAGAAATGTCGCTTGCTCATCTGTAACATTTTGGGGTAGTTCGTGCACGTGATTGCTAAAGACAGGACAAAACTCTGCCATTCCGCCAGGATAAAATTCCATTTCACCCCATCCTTGCCCGTGACCAAGAGGTTTTGTTTCTTTACAGAAATTCTCATTACCGCTGCGACATGAATCGCATCTCCCGCAAGCCGACCAGGTCTGCACAGCTACCCGCTTACCGATTAACTCCTTGTCCTTCAAATCATGTGCTTCCACAACTTTTCCAACAAACTCATGTCCTAAAATGATATTTGGCGGATTTGGGATATCCATCTGCAGTGTTTGTTTTGCCCAGGGGTTCTCTCCATAAAAATAACGAATGTCACTGCCGCAAAGTCCACACTGGCTAACCTTAACCAAAACTTGGCCTGTCGCAAGGACAGTTTTTGGAACATCCATGACTTCCAATGATTCACTGGATTTTAGTACTAAAGCCTTCATTTTTTCTCCTTACTTTTTAGTTATCAATAAAATTTGATTACTTCCCCTAATAAAATATTCTTAGAAGAATTTTCAACTAACACCTTAAACTCACCAGGTTTAACCTCCCACAATTTTGAATCTATATCGCAAAAATTAGCAAATCTTCTTTCCAGCTTATCTAAGTTAAAACTATCAATTTGACCTTTTCAAATCTCTGTTTTAAAAATAAAGTCTGGTATTTTACTCCATGATGCCTAATCATTTCCCTTTTTGCCTGTGGCTCTATCTTCCCAGCCACTCTTGCCGTCATCTATATAAATTTCTTCAACAGATTTTGAGACACGTTCGTCAACCTCCTCCACAATATGTATTCTCAAAGGATTTGTAAGGCGATGCTGCCACTCTAATATCGGGGCGTATGGTACTCTTGTTTTGTCAATCTCATAGGTTATATAGGCCCATTTTTCAGAGAAAGTAGCACCTTTCATAGCTGGGATTAACTGTTGCATATTAGATGAAAGAAAACTCAGTGACAGGGCACGAGACCAATAGATCCAAGGGCCACCAGTTATATAAATGTATGGATTTAAAAGTCGTGTCCGTGACTCTAATCCTGCATTTGCATAACTCAACTGAATACCACCAAAGCCTATTCCAGTGTTGACATTGTAAAAAGTTATCCAAGGTACGTCCGCTTCCATTTTTAAAATGGTTAAGTCAGGCATATTACTCACATCATAAGTAATTATTGTGTCCCTAACAATGTCGTACCAAGCGGCATGGGTCATTAATTCTCGTTTAAAAACGATTTCTCCATTGCGCAATGCCATGCTACCGACCGTTTCATTAATTCGCATCGTTGTGGAACTGATGAAATACGGCATATTCGGATAGAACTCATAGCGTACAGAGGCATCTACTTCAGGAACACCTCGTAAGTGATCCCATGCTTCGCTGGTGGCTATAACCGGGCCAGAAACGGATTTCATATTCTGCGGCTGTTTCCAATCAGCAGTATGGGTCCATGCTTTTGGAGGAGTATAAATACCCGGATTCCAATGGATTGCACCGTTGGTTTCCATGCGGTGAAATAATGGTTCTTCAGGTTTACTCTTCAAAGTAACCTGATCAATATGACCTGAATTCGGATGTAAAACAATCGAAAGCAGGTTGTTGTCTATTCGCAGACCAGGCGCTTCTCCCTGAACTCGCAAGTCAGTTTGATATACTTTAGCAAATGCGTCTTCATTATTATAAAAAACCAAATACACACGGCTAGATTTAGCAGGAACATCAGCAAGAAACGCAACCCGTGCGGTGATTGTGGGTAGCCAAAGCGGTACTTCTCGGCTTGGTACTCCATTCTCATCCGGTGCAAGATCGTCTTCTTGCAAAGATTTCATAACGTCATAAACTTGGCATGGCACTTCAGTCAGTTCGTAGGTTTGTTGATCTACAGCCATTACTCGAACTTCACGTTTAAGATGTTGTGCCTCATCAGGATAAAAAGCAAGAAGTGTTTCAACCGATTCGGATATTCGGTCAATCCCAGCAGTTTCACTGACGGTGATAGATTTATAGTTTTTCCACGAATTATCAAAAACTTTTGCCGTCTCCGGTGCTTTGATTGTTCTGGTTTGAAATAAGCGGATATCATTCTTTTCAGCCTGCGCTGTTTTTTTCATACGCACAGAAATTTTTATTTTATAACTCGCGCCCGGATGCCATTTCACCCATCCAACCACTAGTGGGTTCTTATACAAAGTACCATCCTCAGACAAGCCGTAACCTGACGGTGAGCGGTGGGATAAAAGTGGTTTACTTAAGTCATTAATGTCGTTTTCCCTGTATAAATCAGTAGCACGCAGTGTTTTTCCATTAACAGTTGCCTCGACTTCGATAATTGAAGAATGTGGCAGTTCTAATTCTGCTTTGAAGTGGTAAAAAGGAATTCCCGGGGTGGGGTAACCTAATTCAATATGTTTAATACTAAATTTTTCTTGTCCATTTACTTTCCCAATAAAAATTATCAGGATGAGTAGAGAGAAAAAAGTAGTTCGGAGATAATAATTCCATATGTTCATCATCTGTTCCTTTAGTTTATCGAATAGTTATTAGATTTCTTTTTCTCAATGCTTTTACTCCATTTTCCCATGGGCCGCCAGCTCCCCACATATAAAAGGTAAAATACATTGTACTTCTTTGATATATCGGTACCCAAGGCTGAAACTCTGCAAAATAATGATGCGCATCTCCATTCCTTGGATGGTTCATAAACATATGCAGAAATAAAGGCTGATCCACAGGATAAGCCCCGATAAAAGTAATATCTTCTTTGGTATCGTAGCCTGC
>JAUVKO010000155.1 GCA_030596225.1 Fidelibacterota bacterium | reverse complement strand
ATACTCTGAGTCAGAACTATCCAAACCCCTTCAACCCGACGACTACCATCAACTTTGCTGTGCCTGAAGCCGGTAATGTTGCCTTGACCATTTACAATGCACTTGGTCAGGAAGTTCGGACACTGAAGACAGGCTATTTTAATGCCGGGTATTTTTCCGTCACTTGGGATGGTCTGGATAATACAGGTAATATGATTTCCAGTGGTGTCTATATCTGTAGGATGACTGCCGGTGAACATAATATCAGCAAGAAAATGCTCATGCTGAAATAATCGTTTAATGCGATTAGAGTGATCATAAATAGGGTGGAGAGGTTTCTCTCCACCCTGTTTGCTTTTTATAGGTACATAGGTTTTGCTACTTGTTTTCAAGCGAGTGGTAACGAGATCAAACGAAGTAAGACGAACGTAATCACGACGGTGATGGAGGTTCAGTCAAACAAGTATCAGAAACCAGTTTGGATTCGCTACTCTTAATGCTGCAAACATATAGAGAGAAACTGAACGCTCACCTGAAAACTGGTTGCACCGATTCAGATTATTTTACTAAATTCGTTATGTTTGTTGTGAAGAGGCAAAGGATATCATCAAAAATAATAACAAATACTGGTCACTGATTATTGGGAACTCGCTTACCTTTCTCCTGATACTCAGCATCCAATCCTGCTGGATGTCGCCCGAACATTTACAAAAACAGCATAGTGTCACTGATGATTTTTCAGTAGCTACAGTGAGTGCCCAACAAAAGGGCTTCACTTTTAATAATTTTATTACATCGGTTTATCAGGCACCTGCCGACCAAAAACAGGCGCTGGTGGATTCTTTCATGCAATGGGCTGACACAACGACGGGAATACCTTATATCGAGGATAATACAGCTTATTTCCTATATATCAATGGGTCCAACCCAACAGTGTCAGTTGCCGGAGATTTTACCGGCTGGGACCCAAGCGGACAAATTTTTAATTATTTATCGGGGACAAATCTTTTCTATCGCGGCTACCAGTTTGAAGCAGATGCAAGATTAGACTACAAACTTGTCATAGATGACCAGGACCCCAATGATAAGTGGATTCTTGATCCATTGAATCCAAATACCTGTAGTGGTGGATTTGGTCCAAATTCCGAGCTGGCAATGAGTGATTATGTTCAAGCTCCGGAAATCCAGAATTTTGAGATTCCTCACGGTGCTGTGACTTACTATGATTTCTCAGATACAACTCAGGAACGAACACGCTCTGTACGGGTTTATACGCCACCGGGATATGTTGAAAATGATTTCCAATATCGAAGTATCTATTTTCATGATGGGAATGAGTATTTGACTCTAGGCTTTGCTCAAAACGTTCTGGATTATCTAATTGAGAACCAATCCATTCCGCCAGTCATCGCAGTATTTGTAGATCCAACCAATCGAAATGAAGAATATTCCTGCGATACAGATTTTATGGATATGTTTGTCAATGAGCTTGTTCCGTGGATCGATAGTGAATACCGAACCATGATTGATGCCAACAGTCGTGCAGTTGCCGGAGTTAGTCTGGGTGGCTTAACTTCACTTCTGTTCACTCTCCATCATCCCGAAACCTTCGCCAACTGTGGAGCCTATTCACCGGCAATTTGGATCGGTGATCTTATGCAGGAATATCAGAGCAGTGAGGTTTTACCGGTTAAGATATACATGGATGCCGGGACCTATGAAACGTCTATTTTCAACAGCGCTTCAACTTTGCAGGAAACATTCCTTAACAATTCCTGGAATTATAAATGGAAAATCTGGCATGAAGGTCATTCCTGGGGAGCCTGGCGAGCTCATCTTGATGAATCATTGACTTATTTCTGGCCTATGACCAGTACAGGTATCGATGATAGCTATTGAATGGGAGGATAGATTTATTCAGGATTTGATTCATATTAGGAATCAATCATCAAAGTCTTCGCGGAACCCCGCCCAAGGCGGTGGAGGGAGCAGAGCGATCGTGGCGATCTCGGATTTAAGATTGCTTCGTCTCGTTGTTCCTCGCAAAGACTAGAGGCTGTTTCACCCTATTATTATGATTTGGTATAAAAAAAGAATATGAGTACCAGACAAAAAATTTCTAGTGTACGCACTCATCGACATATGGCGCAGCACATTTGTCTCTATGTTATCATCTTACTTACTCTAGCCAGCTCAACTTTTGGATCAGAAAAAACAACCTTACACCTATGGCATCCCATGCCGGCTCCCAGTCGGGCTGTTCTGAATGAGCTTGTTGCTGAATATGAGTCTCAACATCCTGATATTCAGGTTCACCTCCTCTACAAAGAGAATGAAGAAGTCCGCATGGCCTATATGTCAGCCACCGGCTTCACGGAGGGTGGCCCGGACCTGCTCTATGGCCCCAGTGATTTTACCGGCGCTCTGGTGGAGATGGACATCGTCAAGCCTCTGGAAAATCTATTCACTGAAGAAGAACTGGCTGCATTTGATCCTAAAGGACTCACCTGGTATAAGGATCATCTGTATCAGATAGGTGATGAATTAGGCAACCATTTGGCTTTGGTCTATAACAAGAGACTCTTCGCAGAGGTAGGTTTGGATCGTCCACCTGAGACCCTTCAGGAGTTAGTGGAATTTGGGAAAAAGCTCACCCTTGATAAAAACGATGATGGAATCATTGATCAATACGGTCTGGTCTGGAATTTTACAGAGCCCTTCTTCTTTATGCCTTTTTATGCCTCTTATGGGGGCTGGGTTATGGATAAGGATCAGAACCCGACTTTGGATAACGAAGCGGCCGTAAAAGCTTTCAAATTTGTCCGCGATATGCGTGATGTTCATGGAATTATCCCAACTGAATGTGATTACGATATCGCTGATTCAAAGTTCAATACCGGCACAGCTGCCATGCTTATCAATGGTGCCTGGTCCTGGGCCAAATATATGGAGTCACCTAAGGTTGATTTTGGTTTGGCTGTTCTACCTATCAATGAAGAAACCGGTTTATATCCCGCGCCCATGATCGCAACCAAGGGCTACTATTTGAATCCATACGTCAAAGGCAAACGCTTGGAACAGGTTCTGGATTTGATGAAATTCCTTACCGGTCCCGAGGCTCAATTCCAATATGCCAGCCGACTGGCTACGATCCCAACTCGTTTGGAAGTTAGAGAACATCCGGACATCGCCGGAAATCCTATCATACAGACATCTATTGAGCAAGTAAGTCGTGGGCAAGCCATGCCTATCTCTCCGCAAATGCGGGCCATCTGGGATGCTATGCGTCCAGCCTATCAGAATGTTCTGGGTGGCAGTATGAGTCCCGAAGAGGGCGCTGCATATCAGCAGAGGCTGGCTGAACAAAAAGTAGCTGAGTTATTCGAGGGACAGGATTATGATCCTGACGCATTCAATATTACTGCCATTCTGGTCTATTTGGCAGGTGTCATCTTGGTCGTATGGGCTTTGTACAAGCTGATAGTATTCTTCCTATTACCCCTGATTCGCGGTATCCCGGGTGTTCAGGTCAAAGAATCCCGCTTTGGTGTTCTTATGGTGGCACCGGCGGCACTGTTTATTTTTGGTGTGGTTGTTTACCCCTTTTTCTACAATCTAATTATCTCTTTTTCCAATATGGGTCTTACCACTGTTAATGATTGGCGAATTATTGGTTTATCCCAATATGGAAAGGTTCTCACAGACTCACAGTTCTACCATTTTTTCATAAAGACCATCATCTGGACTGTTGTGAATGTTAGCTTTCATGTATTCTTCGGCGTACTCCTGGCCTTATTGCTTAATCGCCCCTTACCGGGGAAGGGTATTATCAGAGTGCTGTTGATCTTACCCTGGGCAGTCCCCAGCTATATCCCGGCCTTGACCTGGAGAGGTATGTTCAACATTGATTATGGTGCCATCAATATCATATTAAGAAATGTCTTTGGTCTGGAACCCATTTCATGGCTGATAGACCCCACCAATGCATTTATTGCTGCAATTATAACCAACGTCTGGTTGGGGATCCCCTTCATGATGATCATTGCTTTGGGCGGACTTCAATCTATTCCCCAGGAATTGTATGAAGCTGCTTCTATTGATGGCGCTTCTCCCTGGCAACAGTTTAAGAAGATTACGCTACCCCTCTTAAAGCCGGTAATGATTCCAGCTATCACTCTGGGAATCGTATGGACATTCAATAATATCAATGTGGTTTGGCTGGTTTCCAATGGTGGTCAGCCTGGAGATCAGACCCATATTCTAGTCAGTTTTGTATATAGGGCTGCATTTAATCTTTATCGTTATGGTTATGCCGCTGCTTTCAGCTTTATGATCTTCCTTATGTTGGCATTATTCTCAGTAAAATTCATGCAAAAAACAAAAGCCACGGAAACGGCATATTAAAATTGACGAAGCCGCAAAAAGTATGAAAGAAGACATGAAAACAGCTCTATCTATAATAAATATAAACCCTTAGGCGATATTGCTGTATGTGCATAATTATCAACACTTTGCGTCTCTGCGATCTCTGCCTGCCCGCACGAAGTTATACGCAGGCGGGCGAGAGGGATTTTTTGCGAGACCGTCAAAATTGAAAATTAGAAATTGAAAATACTTGTGGTTATTAATCCCGAAGGGATGACAGGAATATAGTGGAGATTGTAGAACGAAGAATAACCCCAAAGGGGTGAAATTGTTAAAAAGAGAAATGAAATTCGGAACTAGCAAAGTAAACCTTCGAATCTTAATGCCTGTGTGGCCAGAAATTTTCCTCTGCGGCTTTGCGATCTCTGCGAGAGGGAAAGCAGGTTATTGGATATGAAAAAGACATCGGCACTGCAATACATCATGATCTACAGTATACTATTGCTGGCTGTGGCCTGGTCTGTTTATCCGATTCTACGCGTGATCACCATTTCTATTCGACCCGGGGATAATCTTCTAAATGAAAGTCTTTCCATTATCCCTACTGATTGGACTTTTGACAATTATATCAAAATATTCACTGATCATCCGCTGGGAACCTGGATCTGGAACTCCATTTTAGTGACGGTAACGGTTGTCATAACTGGAGTGACCTTGGCCTCAACTGCAGGCTATGCACTTTCTCGCTTTCGTTTTCCCGGTCGTGAGGTCAGTTTGCTCAGTTTGCTGGTCACCCAGATGTTTCCAGCGACCATGCTTCTGCTGCCCCTTTTCATAATGTTGTCAAGTTTACATTTGATCAATACTTATCTGGGATTGATAGTAATCTATTCATCGACTGCTTTACCATTTTGCGTTTGGCAGATGAAGGGCTATTACGATACCATTCCCTATTCATTGGAAGAAGCGGCCCGTATTGATGGCGCCAGTCGTTTTATGGCATTCTATAAGATCATCCTGCCCCTGGCATCACCAGCTCTGGTGATCACGGCCCTCTTCTCCTTCATGTCAGCCTGGACTGAGTACATCGTT
>JAUVKO010000045.1 GCA_030596225.1 Fidelibacterota bacterium | reverse complement strand
GAGTAACAGCATCATCCCAGGGTTGTTTCCCCGGTGGAGAATAGACAGCAATTTTGGGTGCTTTCTCCAACAGAACGATATCCATATTATTAGATTCGATAACAGCATAAATATTCAGCTCAGCACCGGCAGGAACGGACTCAAACCGTACATCTCTCAAACGGAGTTCACGCACGATCTCTCCATGATTATCAAGGAGAAAACTGCCTCCACGATAGTTCAAGAGCCATTCAATATCGATATCACGTTCTAAAACCCAAACAGCCACTCCATATGCTTTCAAGTGATCGGTTTGAGTCTCATCCATGGGGATCAGGATCTTTTGAGAGTAGAGGGAGCTAAATAGTAATGCTAAGATGATAAGTTGTTTCATATTAATCCAAATTCAAGATTGCTTCTGCGTGAAAGCAAAGAGCCTTTTTCACAACGAACTAGACGAAAACCACGAATTCTGTTTTTAGAAAGTTCTAAACATAAGTCCTCTGTGACTCTGCGATCTCTGCGAGATGTAAAGATAAAGTGTGGTTTCATGAGCCGGCTCCTATGAGATTCCGTAATCTGATACGAACTTCCTGTATTTCCAGATATCCCGGATGCTCTACGATCACTTCCTCATAATATGGAATGGCTGATTGCGGTTCATTTTCCACAAACTGAAACTGTTCACCGCGCCAGACCAGTACATTGGCTCGCCAATCAGAATCAGAAAAGGATTCAAGAAACAGATCCATCACTTCTACTGCTTCCCTTGATCTATTCAAAGCCAACAATAGCTGGATCGCTCGCATCGCTGCCTCATCTGCAATCGATTCCGAGCTTCCCTGTATCTGGAGCAACAGATCGACAGCTTCAGATAATTTGTGCTGACCTATCAAGCGCTCAGCCTTTAAATAGGTTTGCAGTTGAGGATCTTCAGATTCACCATTACCGTCCAATAAAGCCATAAACTCAAGTCCATCATTAAAAATGGGATCGGATGGTTTTGCAGTTCCACTGAGATTAAGTAATTCCTTCTTCAGAACAGATATGTTTCCTTTGTGGATCAAAATCTTGATCCTGGAAGCCACGATCTGCGGATCGTCCTCATCCAGATTCAGATTTCGAACAACTCTTGATAGAGTCTGCAATCCAGCTGTGGTATCTCCACGTACCAACCAGGCATCCACCAAACGGATTCCTGCAGCTTGTCTAATTTCAGGCCCACGGGCATTATCAAAAACATTTTGAAATCCGCGAATAGCCCGGTCCACATCACCACTGACCGTCAACTGGATCTCGGCAATGTGAAAGGAAGCCTGGAATGCTTCATTGGTTTTGGGCAGCAGGGTTTGCAGACTGTCATACAGTTTTAAGGTTCGTTCCAAAGATGCATCTTCCCCGGATGTGAACTGAAGATCCAAATCCAGAAATTGATTGCCTCGAAAATAGCCACTGAGTGATCGATACGGCTTCCTGGCCTGCAAACGATACTCATAAGTTGAAGCTAATTTCAATAAAGCCTCACCTGTTTGTCTCGGATCACGATTATTAGCCAAAATGAATATATATAGCTCTGCTGCCGGACCCCAGGCCTGCTCAGCTGACAGATCATCGGCAATTTTAAAGATATGCTTCATTGATTGACTCACATCAGATGAGAGCACAACGTTAACACATTCAGCATATTTCTGTTCGTGGAGTAAAAGTTTAGCTCTGGCCAGCAAGATGGCCCGGTGCTTACCGGGAGTTTGCAGAATCTCATCAAAACTGTTGCTGATCAATTGAAAAGCGCCCTCATGTTCCAGTAAACGGATCAACTGATTAGTGATATGATCCAGCATACCCGGGTTTTGATCCAGATGAGAAAGATATTCCTTCCCTGCCAGCTCATAGTTGTGTTTAGCAGCATGAATACGTGCCAAATCAAAAGCAAAGGCTCCTGGTTCGCTCAATTGTTCTCTGCCATTGGTCAAGATCTGAATGGCTTCATCAATTGCCCCCGCTTGCAGCATAGCATTGGTAACGGCGGTATAAATATATCGATCTTTGCTTTTCTTCTGAACAAGATGTTCCCAGTCTTGAAGTGCTGCTTCTTTCTGATCAAGGATGTACAGTAAGCGCCCCCGTTCGGCTGCTAAACGTGTATTTTTAGTTTGAGTCTTTAGAAGATCATCCAGGATTTGGAGTAAGGTCGATGCGTTCTCTTTCCCCGGCATCAGATTGCTCACTCGAAAATATAGATTGTTGTTTCGGGGGTTCTTATAAAGTAATTCCAGATAGAGGTCAATAGCCTCTTCAATTCTTCCAAGTCTGACCAGGGAAGTTGCTCGTTGTTCTAATATCCTATCAGATGACGAATTTCGCCGTGAGAGTGACTGAGCCTCAATGACAGCAGGGCTTAATAATTGAATCATAATGAGTGCAAATAGAACTGTTTTTATAAACATCTACAAACACCTTCCGTACAGCATGCCCGTCTGTGCCTCACTATGCCACAACAAGCAGAGCTGCAAATCAATCCTTTTTAGTCTTTGCGAGGAGTATTGCGACGAAGCCTGTCCGCCGTACTTCGTACTTGAAGGAAGGCGGGCAATCTCAAATATGAGATCGCCGCGGTCATTCTTCCCTCGTGAAGACATGAGTCGTTTAACTTTTTCGATACTCGTTTTCTTATTCATTTAGCTCTGTTTCCAGATGATTAAAATACTCCCTGATCAGGGTTTGCTCTTCTCTACTATAACTCTGCTTCAGACTAAAAATAAGTTCTTCGTATAACTGATTGCGAGCTTCACCAAGATCTTCTGGTAAAGTACTGCTACCGATCCATAATGGATCATTATCAGCAGTCTCCGATTTGCGCTTTTTGCTGAAATCCCTTTGTGTGGCAGAGCGTTGGGCATCCAACAGACGGCTAAGGATACGCTCCTGTTGTTCATGGACCTTTTGTGACGGGCGTCTTTTTTTCAACTCTTTCGCTACAGCTTCCATTTCCTCACCGATCTTACCCAGGTCACCCAGCATCCGTGAATCTGAACCCATCCCATTTTCAATTTGGGATAAAGCTTCTCGTAATTGCATCTGCTGTCTGGCAAGCTGCTGCATCATGGATGGACTTCCCATGCCTAACTGCATCAGGGTTTGTTGATTCAAACCCTGCTGTTGCCCGGCCATTTGCTGGAGTTGCTGCATGTAATCACTAAAGCCACTGGATTCTCCTGATTGTTGAAGCGACTCCATGGAATTAGCAAGTTGGCGGGCCATTTTATTCAAACTCTCCCGAGCTATTGCTTGAGACTGGGATGATTTACGAGGATTTCTAGCTTCCAGTTCATTAATAGCCTGCTGCATGTGAGCCTGTACTACACCCATGGATCGACCCATGGCCGGAGAGACTGCAAAGGTCTTATTGCCCAATTCTTTGATATCCGTTGCCAACAACTGAAGACCCTTGATCAACCCCATTTGAGAGTCTGCATAATCTCTCAACAGAGAACTCTGACGCGAGGTTTTTGCAGTGGGCTGCTCCAGGTCCTCCTGGGCTTGTGACAATCTTAAAGTTTTCAGCAAGGCTGAACGAAACTCAGCCATGACCTCGGACATCATTTGCTGCTGAAGATTCTCCTGCATCTGGTCTGAGTGAGCAGCGATTTTCTTTAAAGATTTCTCAGCCAGGCTGGCCGGTGGTTTTGCCTGAGACATCTGCCCCTGCTGCATAAGTAATGCAGCTTCACTCAGATTTTCGCTGATCTGTTCCCGCTCCATCTGATCCTGCAGATCCTGGATCCCTTGTGAGGAAAGTGTCTCATTCTGATCCAAAAGATTTTTTAACTCCTCAGCTGTTTCCAAAGCTTTGTCAAAATCATCTTTGATCTGCTCTTCCAGTTGTGCTGCATCTGTTGGATCAGTATTCTCCATTTTAGAATTAAGTGATTCCTGTCGGTCAGCCAGATCGTTTAGTCGTGTATTTAATTCATCAATCTTTTGCTCAATTTCTACCTGTTTGAAGATCTCCAGTGTTCGTTCCACACTTCTTTGAAAATTTTCCATGGCCACCTGAAAATCCTCCAGGGCCATCTCCATCTCTCTGGGATTTTCCTGCTCCATAGCTTGTTGCAAACGTTCCATGGCTTCTCTGAGTTCAGGAGTGATAAGTTGCTCCATCAGTTGCTGCAGCTCAGCATATTTATCCAGGGTTTCCTCGCTGAATAGATTCTGTTCTTCAGCCGAATTCATCATTTCATCAAGCTGCTGGCTAATATTTTCAAGCTGGTCTTTTAAATTCTTAACCTGCTCCATAGCCTCGCTGGCTTCCTGCTGTTGCTCCCAGGATAGATTGGGCTCCTTTTGGACTTCCAGAGCAAGTTCGTTAACCTTTTCACGGATCTCCTTGATCACCTCAAGGACCGCCTCCTGCTCCTGTTTGACCTGCTCATTCCCCTGAGCAAAATCCTCAAACATTTCATCTAAAGAGGGTAATCTGGCCAACCATTTTCGACTCGAGGCTTTCCTGGGGCCATCTATCGTATTATTGTCCCAGACCGTAAACCAATACTGGATGGCATCCTCAGGCATAATATTGATCTCATTCAGATCCCAACGGAAATTGAATTCCAATGATGCCAGATCACTCTGTGGAAAGGCAATTAATTGTGTGTAGAGCGTCGTATCCTCCATGAGGTAATCCGGGTGCTGAATACGATAATTCAACTCGATCTTGGAGAAACCAAAATCATCATCCAATTTCAGACGAATGGGAATCAACATGTTTTCACCAATGATCACATCTTGTCCCGGCACCATAACCCGAATCATGGGAGCTACATCCGTGACCACATATACCGGATACTTAAGTGGATCCAGATTGTTGACACCTTCATCATCAACTAGATCAAACCAGATACGGTCGGCTTTCCGTAGAGTGAACCCGGTCTTGAATCGATGACCATCCAGTTCCACCGGAACATCTGACGCATTTTCAAAATGAAGTGTTGCCGACCTAATTTCCTTGGATACTAAACCTTCAAAACTGACCCTGGAACCTTTGAAGCCGCTAATATCCATAATGTCTCGTGTATGAATTTCCACCGGTAATTTGGTGTAGGCAGGCGGTCGGATCCGAACCGTGATATTCTGAACCAGAGGTCGATTTATAACCTGAATTATCAGGGGTGCCGACTCGATATTTTGCCACGGTTCCCAGGGACGTAGATTGGTGACTCTAGCTATTGCTGTATAACTTTTCATCATCTGCTTAAGGGAAATATCAAAACGCTGATCCGTCACAGATAAGGGATAAATAGTAGTGTCTTTGTTAGTCTGAATGATTAGCTCAATCTGATGCACGGTGCGACCTGTCACCTGACCTTCGATCAACAGGGTATCACCGGCAAGGATACGATTTGTCGGGCTATTTAATTTCAGGCTAAGAGGAAGCGGGTAGTCAAAGTGAACCTCAGGTTGACTCAATCTCACAATAGCAGCATTAGTATTCTGAAAATTAATGAGGTACAGAAGGAGTAGAACACCAATTCCAAGAGCAGCCTGTTTCAGGTAAACTTTGAGCTTTGCATATGGAAATAACAACCATGAAGGTATTTGTTCTATCACTTCAGCCCCGGCTTGAACAGCAGCTTGATGCAAACTACCGGAAATGCCTTCTTCCGGTTGAATTTTATTTAGCTGCACTGCATTGAGAATTCGATCACCCACATCAGGCATTCTTTCACCAATGAGTTGGGCTAGCTTTTCCGGCTGGGTTATATGTAAGCGCTGAGCCTTCATGAGCCAATAAATGCTCAAGATGCCCAATAGAATCAGACTGCTGATCAGACTCAAGGACGTTAGCAGAACAGCTTTGATCTGTGGCTCAAAGTAACGGAAACTCTCTAGCCAAATAAATAGTGAAACCAGGATAGCAATTACCACAAAAGCGAGTAGGCCAAGCAAGGCCCCTTTTCCGCGAGCATCACTCTTCGCGTGAACTGCCAGATCAAACAAAGCAGAATCTGCAGATTTTGATCTTTCCCGGTCTAATTTGGAAAACTGTTTCATATACTCAATGAGTGAAGGCATAGATTATAATATTGGTGCCCATTTCCAGTGCTGCACGATGTTTTTCCTGTCCATCTTTATGCACTTCCAGGTCCTCCCAACCATCGCCCAGATCACTTTCATAAGTATACAGCACAATGATGCGACCATGGTGAAACAGAGCTAAAGCCTGAGGTGGTTTACCGTCGTGTTCATGGATCTTGGGAAGCCCATTGGTAAAGGAGAAATAGCTATTGAAAAGGGGATGATTATGTGGGAGGTCCACCCACTTCTTTTTGGGAAAAACCTTTTTCAGTTCACGCCGAAAGGATTCATCCATACCATAGTTATCATCAGCATGGAGAAAACCTCCTGTGCTCAGAAAATCTCTCAGTTTATGAACTTCCTCATTGCTGAATTTCACATTCCCATGACCGGTCATATACAAATATGGGTGATTATAAAGATCCGTATCTGTGATCTTGACCCGGTACTCCTGTGGATCAATCCGGATATTGGTCTTCTCGGCAATGAAGTTGATCAGATTGGGAAGTGAGCTTGGATTAGCATACCAATCACCACCACCATCATAGTGGAGACGGGTGATATGCAGGTCCTGGGCCATCAGGCCTACAACTGTGATAAGAATAATACTGATTATGCGCATGATTTATTTACTGATAAACCTCTTAGGTATATAGCCACGGATTCCCACCAGTCTTCGTTTCACAACGCCGCGGCAAGCAGATATTCACGGATATGTTATTAAGCCAAATTGAAACAAGAAGCTCTCCAAGAGAATTTTAACCCGTCAATTAATAGCATTCTATCAACTGTTTTAAAAAATAAACCTTTTAAACTCAACTCTACTTGCTTTTAGCTCATTTAGTAGCTGAGCTTCATCTTTAGAATTGTACTTTTTCGCAACTTTGAGTTCTACTATTACTTTATCATCAACTAATATGTCAGCGGCATAGTTACCAACAACTATGTTTTTGAATTTCACTTGTATTGGAAGTTCTAATATCGCTGAATAGCCTCTTTTCAGTAACTCTGATTGTAATGCTCGCTGATAAACTTTTTCCAAAAAACCATAGCCCAATACATTATAGACCTCAAATGCTGAACCAATCACTGCTTCAGTTATCGCTTCATGCTTTAGTTTATTCGTTCTGTGTTTCATCTGCCTGCCCGGCGTAGCTCAGGAGCGTAAATGGGTGTTGATCTGTGGCTAAAACTAATACTTTTCCTCTCACTCAAATCACCTCCTTGATCATCCACACACCGATCATTACTGTCATGGCACTTTTAATTACTTTACCGGCAATGCTGCCCATGAGGGCACCCAGAGCTGCCCGTCTTGCATCCATTTTGGTTTTACCGGCCTGTAATTCTCCCCAATAGGCGCCTAGATAAGACCCCAGGAAAAGTCCCAGTAGTGCACCCACCACAAAGAACAAACTTCCCAGGATGATTGTTCCCAGAAATCCTCCCGCAATAGCCAGAAAAGCCGAGCGTTTTTCGGCTCCTGTATATTTGGCTGCCAAACCGCTCAAGACATATTCCAGAAACTCCAGCATGAGCATAATGCCCAAAATTATCAGGAGCTCTGTGCTTGAAATGAGAGCAAAATCACTGACCCAGGCCCAGATAAAGATAAAACCTAACATCAGGAAGCTACCAGGGAGGTTTAGCCAGATGGTCACAGCTGAAATAACTGTGAAGGTAATGATCAATAATATTAACAAAATCTCCATAGCTTATTAAGGTAATGGATTTGACTCTGGGTGGGGAAGGGTTTTTGAGCTCTAGAGTTGATGAGTTTTATAAGTTTTTGAGTTTGAGGGGGTTATTCTATGATCGTCACCTTGCCAAGGAGTAACACAAAATATATATTCAGCGGTTTTTTGTTGCCACCCTAGCTTGCGGCGTCGCTCTCCGAGCTATGCCGTCACAGGTCCGTCTACGTTCTTTGAACTACAATGTGACAAGCACTTGGTAGAGCAACGCCATCTGTTTAGTGTGTCTCCCTGAGGCTGAGCTATGCGAAGAGACTCGAAGGGTGACTACTAAACGTATTTTGAAAATTTAATGCCACCCTAGCTCAGTTGGTAGAGCAACGCATTCGTAATGCGTAGGTCAGGAGTTCGACTCTCCTGGGTGGCCCTTTGTCTAATTTAAGATTTAAAATTGAATATTGAATATTGAATATTTGCAAATCTCCTGGGTTTACCTGTCGTAGCTAAAAGTGTAGATAGGTGGCCCATTATTGTATTTAAAATATTAGATCAAAAAAATTCTGGGCCTGTCTGCCGAAGACCCGAAGGGCGCAGGTTGATGGCCCTTTGTCTAATTTAAGATTTAAAATTGAATATTGAATATTTGCAAATCTCCTGGGTTTACCTATCGTAGCTGAAAGCGTAGATAGGTGGCCCTTTCCCATTGAAAATATATTATTTAAGATTGATAAACCTTATGGGTTAGTCTGTCGGATTAGTTTTTGGGATCAGAACGAGATTGCAACCAATATTGAAAGGCTGGAACTGAGCTATTAAATATGATTCCCGGTCTCACTTTGAGGAAAAGTAAGTTTAAAAGTTGAACCTTGGTTTTGCTTACTCTTTACTTCGATTTCCACTTTATTCCAGTCCAGATATCGTTTTGTCAGAGCTAAACCAAGCCCTAAACCTTGATATTCTCTTGCAAGACCTTCACTTGCCTGGCTGAAGGGCTGAAACATTTGTTGATAGTACTCAGCGGAAATACCAATTCCGGTATCAGAGATGATAAGAACCAAGCGTCTTCTAATGCGTGTGAGTTGTACCGTTATTCTACCATCATTGGTATATTTAATAGCATTTTGAATGATGTTATATAAAGCCTCATAAATGGAGTATTCATCAAGCCAAATTTTATCGTCCTTAGCCGTGGGAATGAACTCAAGTTTAAGTCCTTTTTTTTCCGCACTTGGTCGCAATTCATCACATATCTTTTGACTCAAAGGGTTAAGATATAGAATTTGTGGATCTAATTGAGGTTTGCCAGCCTGCGTCTGGGAAAAAGACAAGATAGCATTAACGGTTCGTAATAGACGATTACTGTTACGATATATAGAATCAAAAGATTCTCTGTCCTTGGATTTAAGTTTATTTCCCAAATTTCTTTTTAAATAGTCGGTATAACCAATAATACTTGTAAGCGGCGTACGAAATTCGTGGGACATATTGGAAATAAACTGATCTTTGGCCATGTTAGCCTTTTTTGCCTCAATCAAGGCCAATACATTTTGATTTTCGGCATGTTTTCGCTTGGTGATATCCCGGCCTATGCATAACACCGCTGTCACTTCACCCGCAGCGTTCCTTACCGAGTTAAAAAAGGTGCTGATCCAGACAGTGCTACCCTCTACAGGTAAAGTTATTTCAAGGCTGGCACTTTCTCCAGTGGAATAAATTTGCCTAATGTATTGCATAAATGATTGTGCGACATCCGGTGGGAACAATTCGGAAATATTTTTTCCTAATATGTTCTCTAACCTTTTCCCAAGAGCTTTCAAAACAGCCTTGTTTGCAGAGAAAATATTCCCTTTGTCATCGAAGAGAAAAATCAAATCGGAAGAACTCTCTACAAGCGTCCTGTATTTTTCCTCGCTTTCCTGCAATGATATTTCCGTTTTACGTTGTTTGGTAAGATCCCGAATATGCATTCGTATGCCTGTTGGGACGCCTTCACTATCCAGCACAAACGAAGCTTGGCATTCACCATAAAAGGAGCTACCTCCTTTTTTCTTGAGCATAAAATCATATAAATCTTGTTTCTCGAGCCTGTTATATGGCTTACGACTTTCGAAGCTATCAAGACCAAAGGCTTTTGTAATTTCCAGACCTCGTTCATATTCAGCATCATTCAGAAAAATGTCTCTTACTGGAATTCCTGATTTTATATCAGACTGAGAGTATCCAAATATAGAAAAAGCTATCTGGTTCATATAGATAACTAATCGAGATGATAAGTTTATCTCAATCAATGCTCCTGGCAAAAAATCAAATATTTTATATTCTTCGGGTTTTAGATCGTTCATATAGTGTACTTCCTCACCAAGTGCTAAAATTATAGTATATATTTAGCACCTTTTAACCAATATAGGATGAATGTAAGCATATATGTGAGTTAGCACAAGTGATGAGCTGTGTGATCTATTGATGATAACTTATAGTAAGGAATACATATTATACCAATTACACCTCAAAACAATCTATGCATTCTTCATCTTTTCCGGGTTTTCTCCAGAATATCTTTTGGGTTTGGTGGACGAAGAAATAGATACAGGTTCTTTCCTGCGATCATCGATAAAATGAAAGATGGTCAGAATGGGGTGTCTGAGTGCCATTCGGGGACCTGAAAAGCGCATCACCTTTTTAACTTCGTCTTTCATACTAGGTTTATAGCAGTGAATTGGACAATTATTGCAAGAGGTTTTACCTTCCTGATAGGGGCAATAATGCAGTCGATCCAAGGCATAGTTTTGAATTTTGGAACACTCATGACAATCTGAAACGTTCAACTCGTGATGATGGCGACAATAGATACCCACCATGACCTTGATGGTTTCTGCTTCACGCTGCATTCTATTTGTAAATATCGACATTCTACTCTTTCATAATCCTGATGATAATAAAAGATAATATTTGTCATTATTCCAGTATTTTTTCTACCACAAAGGCACAAAAACAGGAAGTTTACGCTACTATACCTCTCTTTGTCATGCTTAGTGACTGGGTGCCTTAGTGGCGATTTGTCAATTAATATTATTTTTGCTGATTATCTACTCATTTTTAAGTTGCACAGACTTAAATAAAAGTGACATTAGGCTTTAATGAAAAAGCCCGCCATCCTGCTTCTGGAAAACGGACATCACTTTAAAGGATTTTCTTTGGGCGCTACCGGCACCACTGGTGGTGAAGTCTGTTTTAACACCAGCATGACCGGCTATCAGGAGATTCTCACGGACCCTTCTTATCGAGGTCAGATCGTCACTATGACTTCCCCCCAGATCGGAAATTACGGGGTTAATCCTGAGGATATTGAAAGCGATTGTATTCAGGTCCAGGGATTTATTGTCCGGGAA
>JAUVKO010000168.1 GCA_030596225.1 Fidelibacterota bacterium | reverse complement strand
CTGCTCACCATCATATGGCAATAACGGATCCTGGAATTAAGGCACTAGCAGATTCAGCAACTGTAGCAACACTCCTGCCAGGAACCACCTTTTTTCTGGGGAGCAATACCTGGGCGCCGGCTAGGAAGATGCTGGACGCCGGAGTCACTCTGGCGCTGGCTACCGATTTTAAACCTGGTAGCAATATGAGTCTATCCATGCCTTTCATCATGACTCTGGCAGTTATCTATTTACATTTGACACCCCTGGAAGCACTGCAAGCTGCAACCAATGGTGCTGCGAAATCATTGGGGATAGAGGAATCCAGAGGAGCGATGCATCCAGGATATCAAGCTGATGCAGTAATCTGGAATGCTTCTAACTATCGTCAGTTATCCTACTTTTATGGTGTCAACCAGGTCTCTGAAGTTGTTATTCAGGGGAAAGTAATTCTGTAATCTTTGCAGAATTCGAAAAATCAGGTAATCCATATCGCTTGATTCAGTCCAAGCTAAACGTATATTGCTCAATCGTAAATATTGTTTGATTTTGGAGGAACACTCGTGCATTTCAAGAAACTGATCCTTATAACACTCAGCTTGTTATTCCTTTTATCATTGAGCTTTGGTCAATCTAGCTCTGCGATGTATAAAGAAGCTCAGAAGATTTTCATGAGTTATCGCTATCAGGTTGACTATGCTGACTTTCAACTAAAAACATATAAGGAGAATGGGGATACCATTCTTCAACTTCTGGTTATCATGAAATCAGGACGTAATCGTTTCGATGAAGCTATCTTAGTGGCATATGCCGCCAGTGGCTCCGCTATTGCAAAAACGAATGCCGCTGTTGATCGGGTGAGCGTGGTTGTGAAAGTTCAGTATAAAGATGAGGTATCGATAATCTCTACTGCTGATGCTGTTGATGTACTTAAGCTACATTATGAGAAAATGGACGTTTCTACATTCATGGGACGCTTGACTTGGTATTGATCAATAAATTTCAACTGATCTAGTTTAAAAAGCGAGGATTTAAATCCTCGCTTTTGTTTAACCGTAGAATTGAGGTAATTGTGCAGAATAATCAGAAAATGACCATATTGTTCTTTGGAATTATTTTAACTCTAATATTGGTAAGTTGTGCCGGTTTCCTGGGACCCAACGTTAAACCTGGAATGGACCTGTTTGAAGCAGGCGATTACAGTGGAGCCCTCAAACACTACGAGGTCATTGTTGAGTCGGGTAATGCTAATGCAAAAGTGTTTCGCCTAGCCTACGAGAGTGCTTTTATGGCGGGTAAACGTATCACTGCTGCACACTATTATGAAAATGCCCTTAAGGCCGGTTATGGAGCTGATTCATTGAAATCACTTGCTACTGAGCTTTGGTATGATCGAGCGCTGGCAGTAATGGGTAATAATGATTGGAAAGAAGCCAGAAAAGCAGCAAAACAAATTAGCCAACTTGCACCGGGTTCGAATAAAGAAAAATTTTGCAATAACATATTAGCTGGAAAAAAGAAATATGATCGAGGTGCTCACAAAGGATTATGGGATGCTATCAATGATTACAGTAAGGCTTCAAACTATGATCCTGCCTCTGGCTTGCCCTACTTCTTAATGGGTCAAGCGCGGTATAAGAACAATCGAACTGATTATGATGCTGCCCTTGAGGATTATTATCAATCGCTTAAAATCGAACCGGATGGCTATTTTGCTCCAACAGCCCGTGTTGAAATAAAGAAAATTGAAGCTGTTAAGAAGAAGATGAACGCCTTCTGGGGAAAATAAGGTTTATCGGGGGAGTCCAAAAGCACTCTCGCAGAGCACGCAGAGCCGCAAAGAATTATACCAATTGGTATAAATGGCTATTTGAGTATTAATAATCATGAAGCCTGGTAACTTTAACCTGTTTTCGATGAGCAAAGCGAATCAAACAGGTTCTAAAGCTGGGATCAATTGAAACCAATTTAGCTTGTCCATCGTAGCCTTGCGCGAAGATGGGTCCTCGTTACACTCGATCGGAAATTGGTTTTGAATTGTTTTAGAAATGTAACCACCTGCCTGCGCGCAGCCGTACAGCCTACGTGGCGCTTCGGCGTAGTGGGCCTTCGGTAAGGCAGGCGACCTGGCAGGTAGTGTGACACGTTACGCGAATTCTAATATTCAATTTATATAAAAATTTACTCTTTGCGGCTCTGCGCTCTTTGCGAGAGAAAAAATGTTAGACTAAAACCTTACTTTTTCTTAAAGATCCTGGCCTTCTCAAACCGATTTTCTGTTCCTTCCATCATCCGCTTGATATTTGATCGATGAGTGAAGATAATAAAAGTCGGAATCAATAGGGCGAATACCCTTAGTGTCAAAGATATCTGAGCATCAGGATTTAATCCCTCGATAATAAAAAGTGTGATCGGGAGGGCTGTGGCAGCTAGCATGCTTCCCAATGATACTATCCCAGTAGTGACGAGGGTCAGAATAAATACCAATAAGCAAATTGGGAGAGCTATAGGGAAAAGAGCGATCAACATACCGGCAAGTGTTCCAACGCCCTTGCCACCTTTAAATCCCGCAAAAACAGTGTAAGTGTGGCCTAGAACAGCTGCAAACCCGGCGATGATCATGAGTGCATCAGGATTAGAGCCAAAGAGGATAGAATCTGAATTTAAGTGACCTGCAATGTAAGCCGGAAGCCAACCTTTAAACACATCAACTAAGGTAACGAATAAAGCTGGTTTCCATCCAAAAGTGCGAAAGACATTGGTGGCACCGGCGTTTCCTGAGCCGTGATCACGAATGTCAGCCTTGTATACTAATTTTGAGACAATAATACTCGTGGGTGTTGATCCAAAAATGTAGGCAAACAAAATAAGAATAATCAGTTCTAACATTTTCGTGTTCCTTTTCTAATTTGGCAAAAATATAAGCATTCCCTCGAGAGTTAGGCTAATAAATTTGTTTATATATTATTTGTACTGAAGAGCAATCCCCACAGCTCCAACGCCACCATGAACTCCCAGAGCTGGACACAGGTCAGAAACAAAGACATCAGCTTCAGGATATTTGGTCACAAAGGTATTTCGAAGGCTCTCAGCTGCTTCTGGATTAATGCCGTGCATAATTCCAATACGTTTTACTGAGCGCCCCTTAGTTTTTTTAAGAACGAATTTCTCGAACTTCTTAAAAAGATTGTTGTGTCCGAATGTGATTCCGCAAGGTTTTAAATATCCTTCCTTATTAACGCTCAAAACAAGATTTATTCTCAGTGCATCGATAATGCGCTTTTTGCCAACACTTAAGCGTCCCCCTCTCTGTACCGCATCCAACGTTTTAAGTGCAATAAAGATTTGAGTGTTTTGGATAGCAAGATTGGCTTTTTCAACTACTTCCGGGAAAGCCATCTCTGCGTCAATCGCTCCTGCAATTTCTAAAGCGATAATACCTGTACCGGCAGAAAGAGAGAGTGAATCGAGTATGACTTGTTCGCCCTTAAACTTTACTTTATCCAATGCGGCGGTTGCATTTTGATAAGTGCCACTCAAAATCTGGGGAAGATGGAGCGATATGACAGATTCATAATGGGAAGACAAGAACTGATACATCCGTCGAAAGTCAGCCGGAGGTGGTTGTGAAGTCTGCGGATGAATTTTTGAAACGGATAGTTTATGGTAGAATTCTTCATTCGTAATGGTAACACGATCAATATATTGCTCTTTTCCGAAATTAAGTCTGACGGGCACGAAATGAATATGGTGTTTATCCAGAATATCCGGTGGAAGATCGCAAGTTGAATCCACGACGAGCGCAATCTTCTGCTTGGAGCGCACACTTTTGCCCTGTTCACGCATATCATCGACTTTTTCTTGCTGGATCTCGCCAAACTGAGCAAGCGCTGTGAAAAGTTCACGGGGATCATCAGTATGAATATGAATTCTGGCACGATGTTTTGATCCGGCAATGACAATACTATCACCCCTAGATCGCAAGGTCGTGTTGAGTTGATTGCGAGGAATATCTTCACCGACAATAATGCATTCAGTACAGAATGGGAATGCCAGATTATCGATGAACTGTTCGCTCATCTCCAGTGCTGCTGATGAAAATTCTGTCTCAATCTTAGGGAGTCTTCGAATGTCACCAGTATCTATGAAAGACATCACTCCCTGAAGAATGTTCAGGAAGCCCTGTCCGGCTGCATCCACAACACCAGCATCTTTCAATACCTTCAGTTGGTTTATAGTATGATCTACAGCTGCCTGGGCAGTGTCCATGGATATCTTCCAAACATGTTGAAAATCAGCACTGGTTTTTGCTACTTCAGTTAAGGTGTTACTCCAGGCCCGGAGCACAGAAAGGATAGTCCCTTCAATCGGGTTCAAGAGAGCTGTATAGGCTTCGTCCACAGCTATTTTGGAGGCAGATGCGAACTGACTGGTGTTTACTTCAGTGAAAGGCTTTAATCCAGTACTCAGCCCCTGGAAGAATTGAGCTAGAATCACGCCAGAATTTCCCCGCGCATTATCCAGGGCAGCTTCAGCTGCCAAATGGCTCAATTCAGGCAAAGCAATCCGGTTATGAGGTTGAATGTGCTCAATGATACCCATCAATGTGAAAGCCATATTGGTTCCTGTATCTCCATCCGGAACTGGAAAGACATTGATCTTATTGAGGTAATCTTCCTCGTCGAGCAGACTTTGGATTCCTGCATATAGAGCCCGGTATAACCGGATGCCATCTAGATAGGCTATTTTCATGTGACCCTCTTTGTTAGTACTAGCTTATGGAGCTTTTCGAATACAAAAAATACATTTATAATGGTACAATATAGGATATGAATCAGAATTCATAAAAAAAATAAAAAAATTGCACTTAAAGCAAGTATTGTGTCCAAATAATGTTTGGTTTCTGTTAAGTGATATTCATATTTGCACGTTCGTTGACTTAATGAACTTGGTTTTATATTTAATTCTGTATAGATGGTATGTACAGGTATAAAACCCAAAACGTCACCCGGGTTCATTCCTGTGGGTGACTTTATAAATTGAGATAGAAAATCACAGGAGGTTTCATGT
>JAUVKO010000072.1 GCA_030596225.1 Fidelibacterota bacterium | reverse complement strand
TGCGCGGATAGATTCAAAATATTTTTCTTGTTTTACAAACTTCAAATATTGAGCATAGCCAAAGCTATGCTTGGAATTTTAAGTGCCGTAAAAATGGAAAAGATGAAGAAGATAACGCGCATTATGAGGTACAATTGGTATAATTGGTATTATAGAACCACATGACACTAGCTTCGTCATCTTAAGACATAATCATCAACACTACAGATTCCAGGTAAATACCCACTGATAGCGCCATGCCCAGGATTCATCGCCCTCCAAAGGACGAGATTGCCAGATCGGGAAATAGAGACCGGCAGTGAAAAACGATTTATGCTCAAACCCAAACCCGGCGGCATACAGAGGGACGACTTCGCTTAATGCAATTTTTTCTTCTCCATAGAGCATACTGCTGCCAAAGACCTTTATCTGGAACCAGGATAGCAAATATCCACCGGATAGATTCAAGCCCATATAGCTTTCCGGGCTATGAGTGATCTTCGATTGTCCACGAAAATTTGGTAATGCTGACAGGTTGTCCTGCCAGGCATAGTCATGTGTAAATTGATAAGGACTAGGGGTTGTTTTACTTTGGGAACCGGCCACAAAATGCAAACCCCCAACTAACCAGTTCCAGAAAACCCCTGATAAATCCACCTTTGATTTAAAAATTGAAAAGACACCATCCGGTCCATCTCCAACTGCAGTTCTCATATATACATACAAGCGATCCCCATAACGTGTTTGAGACAGCCCGGAATACGAAGTTTTGATAATGTTAATGCCCTGTACACTTTGCCAGATCCGGGGATCTCCATAGTTGTCACGTTCTAAGCTAAGTTTTAATCGCTGGTATTTTAATTTTGGACCTTGTATCAAATATCGCTGTTCTCCGATATATTTGGTCATCCCCGCACTGAATCCTGTCCAGTCATCATACGTATGTAAACGAATGTTAGCAAACAATCGCCATTGCAGATTAAGGGGATGTCCATAGCTGATACGCCCTCCCCAACTGTTCGAAGCGTCATAAGGTGAATGAGCATTGAGTTCCAGTGACATTCTATGGCGATAATCACTGGGATAGGCCGGCCATAGATCAACACCAAATCCAGAGCTGGTTTTTAGACCATAGCGTTTGTCTCCATCCCAATCTGACCAGGAGCTGGGACTCAAAGTTATCCGATATGATTCCCAGTCAGGCAGAGCTATAAAGGGCTGAACATAAATATTGTCCTTAATTCTAGGCCACTTGTTATTGTAACGGAAGTATTCAACCAGTTTATGTTCAGGATCAAGAATGATCCGATCTACATCCTGCTTAGCAAACTTTAAGGAAGTGCTTTGCCCCAATTCATAGCTTGATAAAGTACTGTCACCTGATTTTGAGATCATAAGCACATCCACCGGAAATGCCCAGATTCCATTTTGGACGAGTGTTACTTCCAGTGAATCCTTTCTTTTCCTGACCTTGCTGATCTCAGCATCCATCCACAAGCCACTGGATAAAGCCAAACTAAATTGCTCTCCCAACTCAGAACCACAATGGAGACTAACCGCTTTGCATAGACCTTCAGTGATGTTGCTTAGATCTTCCTGGTCAGCTATTGTGGTTGTGGTGACCTCTTTGAACAAAGAATCCCCGACCGTTCCATACAACATTCGCAGATAGCTCCAACCGGCAACATGTATGATGAATTGCTCTTCAGAACGAAGAGATTTAAAGGGCTTCTCTTTCGAAATGGACATGAGTTTTCCATTGGATAGAGTGCTGCCAGCCAACTCAAGTAAATAGCGGGGAGTCAGATATTTTAAATCACTCCATAAGCCGGGGACCACCGCTTCCAATCCTTGAAAAGGTTTGGTGTCGGTATTTCCATTATTTCTTAACATGAGCATCGCATAGGACCCAAAGAACCAGGATTCCATTTCCTGCTTCTCACCCTTCCAGCCACTCAATACGCGACCCATCTCATCCAACTCAAAGAGATATTCCTTAAGCGGGTTCGCATTTTTACTCGGCGGGACAGTCAGACTGTCCTGAGTCCATACACATATGGGCAGAGCTATTAAAACTAGAAATAATCTGGGAATAATGCGCATAAGCTTGCTAAAAGAGAATCTGTGGTCAATACGCAAACAGATTGAACCGCATGACCTCAAAAAAGTCACTGGTTGTAAAACCAACGGTAAGAGGATCGATCATGAACGCACCCGGGTAAAAGGCCGCTCTATAGGTATCCTGATGCTTCTTAAATTCAATCGAAAATTCCAGAGTCTCCGGAATCTTAAGTAAACCTTGTGAAAGATTCCCCTTCAAAGCCTTCTGTACTCCTTCTCTGATCATTTTAATTGACAAAGCAGGATGTTGCGAGATAACGGAATTCCCCTCACCGCGGATGGTGGCAACCGTTTCAATGCTATGATTATGATCTTTTACCTCCTGACAAAGACCTTCATCACCTGAAACGAATACTGCCGGGACACCATAGTAAGCTGCAGCCAGAGCATGAAGATAGAATTCTGACATGTCTTGCCCATTCAAGGTCATGCGAGTAATGCGGGATGAAGACATAGTATGGGCCAAAGTATTAGTATTCTGACCAGCCCGAGAATGATAACCAATAAAAATAATAGCATCAAAACTAGCATCCAGTTCCTGAACCATGGACAGGGGATGTCCAGCCCAACCACGAATTACTTTAACCATTTCCGGCAACTCGTCCAGAATCAAATTCCGCCCGGAATCATGCGCATCTTTGATGAGGATTTCTGTAGCACCTGCACTTTCTGCAGCTTGTGCAGCAGCAGCAACTTCTGCAGTCATTTGTTTTTGAAACTGGGAATATTCAGAAGGGAATTCCTTATCTGTTTCATTCCAGTGACCAATACCGGTGATCCCTTCAATATCCGCAGAAATATAAACTTTCATACTGACTCCCTTGTCTTGTTTGTCAGGTTTGGAATTTGTTTATGCATTTAACCCAAATAAACATTTAAATAGGATAAATGCACCAAGAAATTCTTCACTAATTTGAAATTCTGGTTTTCTCTAAAATATACTAAGGAAAGTTTACACATGTTTCGATGGAAACATAGCTCCTGGAACTCGCCGGCAATATTCTGAATAAGCAACGGGATAAGCCTGGTCCAATTGCTCTTCCTCTTTGGGAATTAATTTCAAAAGGAGCAACAGCATCAGAATGAACATCAGCGCCATAAGTATGGAAAAGAGAGTTAGGGCTAATCCAAGGAGCACGAGGAGAGCTGACAAATACATGGGGTGTCTGATCAGCTTATAAGGGCCATGCAAAGTCAAATAATCAGTATTGCTGGGTTTAACGCCGGCAAGTCTGAAACTGCGTCGCAAGGAAAGACGACTCCAAAATAAAAGGATGCTACCCATTAAGAATATTATCATACCCGTCAACTCCAACACAATCTGCAAGGGAGTTGAGAGCAAGTTTATACATATGAAGAATGGCAACTGAATATTTCTGATCATCATTACACCGCAAAAAGGAATCAGGACCATGAAAAACAATAAGTTCATTATATTGAACGTCCATCCCATCCAGCCACAGTCAGGTCGCTGCAAACGAATGGAACCCGGTGCCAAAAGCAGAATCCCACCAGTGATGATCGAGACCAGTAGGATAATAATTCCCAAGCCGTAACTAATTTGTGCAATCATGAGGCGATAAAACTTCCTTCAGATTTATTCGTCAACTGAATACACGAAAGGCAAAAAATATGCCGTTGGCAAATTTTATAAAGAATTACTGCTGAGCCAGAGTCATTCCAAGTCCCAGTCAATGATGATTTCTAGTGGAGTGGCCATGGCAGGAGTCATAGAACCTTAAGTATACATTTTATCTGCCTTCGCGAGCTTGAAAACAGAAGACCACGTGCATGCTTGTCCGCTGTACTTCGTACTTGAGGAAAGCGGGCACGGGGATGAATGATGGGCTATATGCTTCGGCGGGATGCTTGTCCCGTCCATGTGTAGACGGATCGCCATTCCCGACGGGCGGATAACCACGGCGGCTTGTGAGGGCGAAGCTTTTAAGCGCAGCCCCAAGCCTCTTGGAAGCGAAGACAGGTTATGGAGCTGGGACCACGGGTAAACCCGTGGGGTGCTCCATTTAATTGGCGTCAATCTTTGTAGGGTGCACTCATCCAGCCATATGGATTTTCAGGAGTATTATAATGCTTTAAAAGAGGTGGTACTGTAAGATCAGAATAAAAATTCCATATCCTCTTTGGTCATTTCAAATGGAATCAGACTAAACATGCTTATCTGATATATACTGCGTCCAAGCACTCCGGGAGTAGGCTCTTTAATTAACCTGAGCAGGACGGAGCCACCGTCTTTTGCCTGATAGATTTCAGCATTTTCCTCAAAAGCATGTCCATATTTTTCGAAATATGCTTGCGTAAAACGTTGAGCATCATAGGGATATTCAAAACTATAAATGACTTCTATAGAATGAATCGACATCTTTTTCTGATCTTTGACATTATACCAAATATATACCTTTGAAATTCCCATTTCATCGATCCGGTAGGAGTGGCCGGATAATTGACGATTATCTGAGTAATTGGTTTTGGTTGCGATCTTCTTTTCCTTAATAACTGATTGCAGGCTTGAATCTACCTGTATTTCAGTCATAGACCAATCCAGACCCCAATAGATCGCTGATGTTTGCGATAAAATTGGTGTTGCTATTAGATTGAGAAAGAACAATAAAATAAAAATTCTTTTAATCACGAGAGGTCTCCTTCCAAAATTATCCTCACAACCGGTTGCTTTGACTGCTAAGGGCCTTAAACATATGCCTTTTGATATTTTTCTGCAAGTAATCATTATGCTAACGAAGGCTGCGAATGAACATTAATACCGATGCGGTTTTCCAATATATTGATCTAAAACCCAGGTGACAGACCAGTTATGTCCGAGCCGATGACCATCCATGGTTGGTGGCAATTCCTGCACATGATCAAAGGGCAGATCAATTTCCTGAGGATCTATTGTCATCTCACGAAAAGCACCATCCTGAGCATGAACCGTCCTATGTTGGATCACATGCACAAAAGACCGATCCCATTCTGGATATGCCAATATATTTTGCTCATTATAATCTAAAGTTTCACAATGGTCCATTAATCCTGGAAAGCCACTTAACGGTGCAGCAATCAGATGAATCTCAGTATTTAGAGTTCCCAATTGTGCTGCCGCATAGGTAACGATCAAACCGCCAAAAGAGTGTCCAAACAGTAAAATTCTTTGATAAGATCCCGCTTGGCTAATCGACTGTATTTTTGAAGCCAACTCAATCCCTATCTGATCCGGGCATTGTTCCCAGTCATAACGAAAAAAGAAAAGTGAACCAAAATGGTCAGCTAGGTTTTTAAGTCCGGTGATCCATTCATAGCCCTTTGATTGATAACCATGTATTGCAATGACTAAAACACTGTCATTCTGCTGATCACCATTGCTCAACTGCACTAAACCCATGGGTATATCCATTAACTGCAAGCCGGCACTTTTTATCTCAGTTCCTTCCCCAAATGTATTGATATCCAGATTGATGTATTGATTATTTGCAACCTGAACAGTCTGAGGATTCCCCGAAGAATTGCCGGCACAATGAACAATGGCTACAAAGGCTATTAGAAGGGGGAGGATGTTTATTAATCTAGGTTGATGCAGCATTTAATCTCCACTTTTATTAAAATGTAAAGCCGCTCTTAATGTAGCTAAACCGGGCAAAAACAACATGAGCAAAAATACGGCTAGCATAGTTGGACTACCATTGATCATACCCAGTATCCCGGTAACCATGAGCACAAAGCCCAAAAGATAAAAGCTAAATTGCAGCATCTGCCTGGTTTTGGGATTACTTAATGTGTTGCGATAGATGAACATTATTGTCATTCCAGTCAGGATGATATAGAACGCAATAAAAGTGATCATTGTCTGGGCTTCAAGCTCTACTGATCGAAAAGCAAGAATGGCTGTTAAAGCTGATATTCCAATAGACACCCCTAAATGAAGTGCTGGATGAAACCACTGTGTTGTCTTTTGAATAATATTCATATCCGGCAATATAGAAAATCTGTGTTGACACTCATACGTTTTTGCGGTTCGCTTTTCTACTTTTCCTCTCACCTCCCTACGCCCTTCCGGTTTCGCACCATCTTCCGAATTCCGACTTCTGACTTCTGACTTCTGACTTCTGACTTCTGACTTCTGACTTCTGACTTCTAAAAAACTAAACTCGTGCTTTGTTCCTGGTGATGCTTAATTTCTATGACGATTTTCACCGGGAAAAGGACATTAATGACGAATTGTGGTCACATTCTGGTTATCAATCCAGGTTCAACTTCAACTAAGCTGGCCATCTACCAATTTGACTTAAAGGAGAACTCTCTTTCCAGTATTAATGATGTTACTCTGGATCATACAGGAAACAACTTACCTGACACTGGACTGATCCTGGATCAACTGGAGTTGCGCCTGGAAGCAGTAAATGATTTTCTTAAAGTTGCCCCGGTCAAGCTGGATCTTATCATGGCGCGAGGAGCCCCTTTGCGACCACTTCAGGGTGGTATTTATGCTGTTGATCAAGCCATGATCAATGACTTGCGTTCTGCTCGTTACGCTGATCATGCCAGCAATCTGGCAGCCTTGATAGGGTTCGAGATAGCCTCAGAGCAAAAAATTCCTGTGTACATCGCAGACCCAATTACAACGGATGAATTTGAAGCCTTAGCCAGGATTTCCGGGGTACCCGGCATTGAACGAAAATCACGCAGCCATGCCCTTAATATTAAAGCCAGTGCACGCAAACTTTGTCAAAAATTAGAGTTGGATTTTCATAAAAGTCGCTGGGTTGTCTGCCATATGGGCGGTGGCATTTCAGTTGCGGCCCTTGAAAATGGACGCATTATCGATGTGAATGATGCACTCTTGGGCATGGGACCCTTTAGTCCTGAACGATCTGGAGCACTACCCATTTCCGGATTATTAGATCTCGCCTACTCCGGTGAATATACGCGTCAGGAGCTTGAGGTATTGCTATCCAAACACAGTGGCTTAAAAGGCTATTTAGGTACTGCAGATCTGAAACAGGTTGAAGAGCGCATTGCAACAGGTGATGATGAATCTAAATTGATCTTTCAAGCCATGGTTTATCAAATTGCCAAAGAGATATCCGCCATGGCATCAGTACTCTCTTTCCAGATAGACGGGGTTCTGCTTACCGGTGGGATGGCTCATTCCACCTTGCTATGCGACTCTATCTCCCAGCGCATCCAGAAAGTGGCTTCCATCTTTATTGAAGCCGGTGAAAATGAACTTGAAGCTTTGGCCAAAGCTGGACTTCGGATTCTTCAAGAAGAAGAATCTGTAAAAAACTATGGCCAAGATACTCATTAGGCAGCAGAGGAATTCATGGACAGACCATTCCAAACCTTTCGACATCTTATCCTGTTTATCTTGATATCCAGCACTGTTTGGACTCAAGTTCCGAAAGATATCAGTGCACGAGATCTTATTTCTTTTTTCAGTATTCGCAACTTGGATCTGGATGTCAAAAAGCAACTTATCGTCTATGAACTGCGCAAAGCAGACTTTAAGGCAAACACTTATAGGCATCATTTATGGATCATGAAAACAGATGGAACCAATACCCGGCAATTCACATATAGCTCTGCAAACGAATGGAATCCAAAAATTGGCCCAAATGGACATTGTGTGGCTTTCTACTCCGATCGGCCTGATAATACAAACAAGCCTGGTACTCGAATTTGGGCTATGCCCTTGTCTGGTGGCGAAGCCAAACCTTTGACAAATCCAAATTTAGAAATACTTGATTTCAAGTGGAATACAGATGGTAGTCACATTTACTATCTCTGTTATGAGCGAAAGCCGAAAAAAACCAAGGCCTGGGACAAAAAACGTCAAAAAGCCGGGTTCGATGCCTTGGATCGAACTGCCGAGAAACCCAAGGTAGAATTATGGTCTGTAGATAGAAGTAACTGTAAGCATAACAGGCTTTTTGTGGGTGACCCCGGTATCTCTTCCTTTGACGTTGACGCTTCTGGTGAAACACTTGTGTATAGTACTAACTACACCGGCGATGAAAACGATTGGGTGGAAACTGATCTCTTTTTGTTCTCTATCCGTGACAGTAGTGCTTCGAGACAACTCACAGCATTCAAAGGTTCAGAAGAGACACCACTTTTTTCACCTGATGGCAAGACCATCGTCTATAAAAGACCACAAGATCCACGAAAACCCTATTCTCAAACCGAGATTGAAACTATTCAACTTGATGGAAATAAAGCCCACCGTCTGACAAAGAGTCTGGATCTAAGCGTGAGCAATTTTGAATGGTACACAGATCGTACTCTGTTACTGGAAATAAACCAGGGGATGAATAATCATCTTTATATGGTAAATCTTGAAGGGCAGGTCACAGAGATTAGTGGTGGGGCTACTTATTTTTTCCATAGTTCGGTAAGCCCTGGATCACCTGCCATTGCTGCAGTTCGCCAGACAGCCAAGGGTCTCGGTGAGATTGTTTATACAGAGGGACCCGGGCATCCATGGGAACAGTTCAGTGATCAAAATGCTGCTCTTGATAGTTTACTGATCCATCCGCAAACAGCTTTCCATTGGCTGAGCAGAGATGAACGTTTTAAGCTGCAAGGATTAGTGGTGCTCCCCCATTTTTCCGGAAATAATCCACTTCCTTTGATCGTGGACATTCATGGTGGACCTGCCGGCCGTACAGATATTGCTCTGGAACAACTCGC
>JAUVKO010000239.1 GCA_030596225.1 Fidelibacterota bacterium | reverse complement strand
CTTCATCAGGCTGGCATTCAGATTGGCTATCCACAGAAACTGGATGATCTGTGTTGTGGTCTAACTTTCAGTTCTAAAGGATTTCCGGATACAGCCTTGCAGGCTGCCATACAAACGACTGAGATGTTGTGGATCAGCTCTCAAGAAGGACAGCTGCCTATTGTGATGGATACCAGCCCGTGTTCGAACCACCTTAAGCACTATGATCAAATTCTCAGCGGTGTTCATTTGGCACGCTGGCGGGAATTAAAGATCATGGATATGATCGAGTATCTACATGATGTAGTTTTGGATAAACTCAGTTTATGGCAAGTCCAGGATAGAATTGTGCTGCATCCGACCTGTTCAACACGACACATGGGCATGGAGAAAAAGATGGAAGCTATCGCCCAACGCTGTGCGAAGCAGGTGATTATCCCAATTGATCTAGGATGTTGTGGTTTTGCAGGTGATCGGGGTCTATTGGTGCCGGACCTGAGCGAGACGGCCACAGTTGCTGAAGCACAGGAAGTAAAACAGACAGGTGCAGATGGATATTACTCCACCAGCAGAACCTGTGAGATCGGGATGAGTTTAGCCACTGATCAAAGCTATCAATCTTTGATTTATCTGGTGCATAAGGCGCTTATTCGATCTAAGGGTTAGCATTCCGGATCGAATGTTTATCTGCAGGTGACGATTTGATATCAATTACACCTCAAAACAGTCTATGCATTCTTCATCTTTTCCAGTTTTACTGCTCTTAAAATTTCAACCATAGCTCAAGCTATGCTTAAAATTTAAAGATTGTAAAACAGAAAAATCTTTTGAAGTTAATAGACACTTTAGAACTGCAATTGGTATAAAAGATTGCGGAAAGTCCCCTCGATATAATTCTCGCACGCTCGAATCACTCAGAGATCGATTTTACCTGATCACCGAGTGATTTCAGCTCGGAAGAACTGAAAATGTACTGAGGTGATCCAGCACGCTCGAAAACAGTTTTTACGTTTATATTATTTGCTGATTTACAGCAGCTAAAATAGAGGAAAGCATAATGAAACGAACAATTTTGATCCTTGTGAGCTTGATGATCACACTTGGTTTCAGTCAGGATTTTAAGGCTTTGACCGCAGGTGATATTGCTATATTCGCTAAAACATTCCGCGAGGATAACAGCAATCTTGCACGCCAGAATGCGCTGGCTGAGAACAGTATTCGCTCGCTTTCCGTTGATCGAGCTACCCGTATCAAACAACAGCATTTTTTCTCTGATACGATCAATGTCAAGGGTATCAGCAACCAGAAAAGTAGCGGACGGTGCTGGTTATTCGCAGGCTTGAATATTCTGCGGCCCAGGGTTATTGACCGTTATGATCTAAAAGATTTCGAATTTTCTCAGAATTATCTTTTCTTTTACGATAAACTGGAAAAATCAAACCTCTTTCTGAGTCAGATGATAACCATGCGGGATAGAGATATCCATGACCGTGAGCTGGAATTTCTACTGGACTCTCCCATTGGTGATGGTGGTCAGTGGAATATGGTGGTGGATTTGGTGGAGAAATATGGACTGGTTCCCATGACAGCCATGCCGGAAACCTATGCCAGCTCACACACAAGGGATATGAATATGTTGTTACGGAAACGGCTTCGCAAGGCAGCTGCTAACATTCGAGTAACGACTGATGCCGTAGAACAATCACAGATTCAGCAGGAGACATTGATAGATATTTACCGAATCTTAGCTCTGGCTCTGGGAGAACCGCCACAATCATTTGTTTGGCGATATGAGGACAAAGACGGAAAATTGAGCAAAGAAAAAAGCTATACTCCACAGCAATTCAGAGATCAGGTTGTCAAAAAGAATCTGTCAGATTACGTGTATCTTTTGCAGAATCCGACCAAGGAATATTACCAAACCTACAGTATCACTCTGGACCGCGATATGGTTGAAAAACCAGACATGTCTGTCCTGAACTTACCGATGGATGTTCTCAAGGCACAAACCCTAAAGGCAGTCATGGATGATGAGCCGGTCTGGTTTGGCTGCGATGTTGGCCAGGAACAATTAGGCTCAGATGGGCTTATGGTTCGTGGTATTTACGACTATGAAGCGCTTCTCGGTGTGGACTTCAGTTTGAGTAAAAGTGAACAGATCCTTTATGGGGAATCCATTCCAACCCATGCTATGGTCTTTGTTGGAGTGGATCTTGTGGATAAACGCTCCAAACAGTGGAAAGTGGAAAATTCCTGGGGAAAGGATCGAGGAAAAGACGGATATTGGCTTATGAATGATGCCTGGTTTGACCAATATCTTTACGGTGTCATACTACCTAAGAAATATCTGGATAAGGCGACGCTAAATGCATTAGAAAAAGACCCCATTGTATTACCCCCATGGGATGCCATGTACAATATGATCCGTGGACCGGAATAAGCTGAATTGGACAAGCAATGGATCGAGCAATTATTGATCTGCTTGAAAATCGAGACCTGGGTGCATCGGCTCTCCTGGCTAAATTTACAGATATTTTACCACAGTTAAGTGAAAAGATGCTTTTTACAGCTCTGGCGGAATTGAAACAAGCCTTTCCCTTGATGGCAGTGTGGTCCTTTACCGAAACCTATTTTCAACAACACAAACCTGACCGAGAAACCATTGATCTGTTCTATGCGCAGATAAAGCGTGAAAAAGATCAGGTCATTCAGGGTGCCTTGGACCAATTAAAGCCCTATAAGACATTTTTAACGCTAAGTCACAGTTCACTGGTTGAGAGCTTTCTCCTGGCCAAAAGTCAGCAAAGACCTATCCGGGTGATCTGTTCTCGGAGTCTCCCGGCCAATGAGGGTATTCATCTTAGTGAGAATCTGGAACGAGTTGGAGTACAAACAGAATGTGTGGAGGATTGGCTTCTGGTAGAGAAGCTTGCCTCTGCAGATGCAATTTTGATCGGTGCTGACTGGGTGACAGACACTTTTATTATCAATAAATGGGGGTCATTACAGATCATTGAAATGGCTCAGACTTTTGGGAAGCCGGTCTATGTTCTGGCTGAATCCTTTAAGCACATCAGTGGCTTAGATCCACCTCTGGATGTGTTTTATCAGGACTGGTCTGAGGGTCACGTAAACAGGTTTATTCAGGTCTTTGAAATTATTCCACGTTCTTCACAGATCACTTTAATTTGAGCCTGAAGCAAGTCTGTATTTCATCAAATTCTAAACGATCAAACGATTCGGCCGCCTGAATTCAACTCAAAAAAGTGGTAATTTTCAGGTTTTGCGTAAAAGCTTAAAGCTGTTCCGGTCTTGCGCGGTGAATTATCTGGAATTCGGGCAATGAAAGAGTCTTTTCCGGTGGTGCAATACAGGTAGGACTCATTTCCCATGAGTTCACTGACTTCAAGCTTTGCCGGTATACTGGCGTCGGTATCCACCAGCTTTAAATGCTCAGGGCGAATTCCCAGATGAATATTTTGACCAACATAGGACTTGAGAGTTTCGGTGTGCATATCTTCGATTTGCAGTGAAAATTCAGGGTTTACCAAAGCGTTTTCTTCAACCTTAACTTCGAAGAAGTTCAT
>JAUVKO010000250.1 GCA_030596225.1 Fidelibacterota bacterium | reverse complement strand
GAAGATTCGATAGCTATCCAACAAATATTATGATCAAAATTGGGATGGTCATCATGCTCCTACTCGGAATTATCATGGCAATAATGCTGCCTTCTGTTGTTGATCTATGGTATACATTTGGAACTATTGCCATACCGGCTCTATTATTACCGACTCTATTCAGTATATTTAAAAAGCCTTTATCTAAAACAACAGCAAAGCTTAATCTGCTCATACCTCCCTTTATATCTATAATGTGGTTCCTTTTTGGAAAAATTGATAATTCGAGTTATTATTGGGGGCTGGAACCTTTCTATCCAGGTCTCGGAAGCAGTCTTTTGATATTGATCCTGTTTAACCGTTCACAAAGAGAGACATTGAATGCCAACGAATCTTAAAAACGAAACCGTTCTTATTACGGGTGCCAGTGCCGGTATTGGTAAAGCATGTGCGAAGGTCTTTGCTAAAGAAGGCGCGAACTTGATTCTTGCTGCTCGCCGTGAAAATAGACTTCAGCAAATAGCACAATCTCTGGAAAATAAGTATTCAGTTAATATTTTTCAGCTGGTTCTTGATGTAAGAGATAGTGAAGCAGTTGAAGCACAAATATCAGCTCTGCCTAAGTTGTTTCAGAATATTGATATTCTAGTTAATAATGCCGGGCTTGTCCTTGGAGTTGAGAAAACCCATAAAACGCCTGTACTTGATACCGACATTATGATCGACACAAATGTAAAAGGTGTTTTGAATCTCATCAGGACGGTTGTTCCCGGTATGCTGGCGAATAATAAAGGACATGTAGTAAATATCTCTTCCATCGCCGGCCATGAAGCCTATCCAGGCGGAAGTGTTTACTGTGCCAGCAAACATGCTGTCAACGCAATTACCAAAAGTTTAAGAATGGATGTAGTAGATACTGATCTTAGAGTAACAGCCATCTCACCCGGCTTGGTTGATACAGAGTTCAGTACAGTACGCTTCAAAGGTGATAAAGAAAAAGCCGCTGCAGTTTATGCCGGTCTTGAAGCCTTGGTGGCTGCTGATATAGCTGAAGCAGTCCTTTTCGCGGTAAGCCGCCCGGCTCATGTTCAAATTGCTGATATGGTCATCTTCCCCACTCGACAAGCCTCAGCAACTATCGTTCATCGTGAGTCGTAGCAGATTAGGAACTTAAATAGATGATTCCGGTATACCAAAATGACAGGATATAGCTCACAGGAAGATATTATTGTGTTTAAGATCAATTATTGTATAACATTTTTATATTAATTTAACTGCAAGTATTTTTTTCAGCCTCAAAAGGAGGATTTTATGAAAAATGGACAAATAATTTGGCGCATTAGCTTAGTGTTGATAGTGAGTATGCTTTTTATCTTCGGATGTGATGAAGTGGACGATCCTGATTACGTATCCCCGGACGATTCTACTTCAGCAGATTCATTAGTGAGTGTGGCGAATGCGTCAATGGATAATCTGATGCAGAATATGTTTGATGCAGAACCTGATTCAGCTCAAGAGATGTTAGATATTTTAGATTTCAGTGAGCCCTATGGCTTGTATGTAACAGCTCATGAGCTGGATTATCGAAATAATGATGCAAATTTCGGGATGGCTTTTACGGGTTTTATAATGCTAACACAGGATGAACAATTACAGGAGATGTTATTGAGATGGGAATCCTATTTTAACGTTCATGAACCATTTGCGGTTTCACAAGCCCAACCGACTCCTGGAAATCCTGGTTATGGTCTTCCTCTGTCAGTAGATGGGATCCGCATTCCCATTGCACCATTCTTTGAAATACCACTAGCGCTTGCTAAAATGAGTGTCGATGATGTGCCGCAGTTCAGTGAGTTTCAGGATCTGGTTGGGACTCTGTTCCTGCCTGTGATCGAAGAAAGCCTTGTTGCACTGGACTCGGTCGATAATGATCCTGATTTTATTTTTCTGATAAGCGCTGCCATGCAGGGTGAAACCGAAGCAGACCCAATTGAGCTTGATCTAACTGAGATTTATGCATTAGAAATGGGACTACACGCTCTCAAAGGAGTTCTCAAAACCGTAGTCGCTTATAACTTTAATTTTGTTTCGTTTGACTCAACGGGAATTATCACAGAGCTGTCTCAGGGTTCTGATTTTGCCACGCTTAAGACGAATGGTACTGCCGATCTGAATGAGGCTTTAGCATCAGCCAACACAGCCTTTGAGAAAGCTTTCAACGCACTTGATTTTCTTGAAGCTGAGACTGATGATCAAAGTAATGATCTCATCCAGTTAGATGAAGATGATGATATCACTGAGATTCGCGCTGATATTGAAGAGGCTCAATCAGCTCTCCAGGGTCCGACCATGATTCATTATGAATACTGGGAAGATATTAACAACGATGGTGAGGATGACTGGGTTGAAGACAGCATTCGTGTGGATATCTCTCAATTCTTTAATAATCCCATTGAAGACTTCAAAGCCATGTTGCCCCCATATACTATGAGTACATCCATTGTGTGTGGCTATGACTCCATATATATTTCTGAACACATCCATTTTGAAGAAACCTCAGTATCTGTTCCAAATCTTTCCGGCACTTATATCGAGATTGACCTGGAGTATCACACATATGATGTAAATCCTACGCTTAATGTGTATGTAACTCTCGGCCCTCTTGGGTATAACTTGGCCACTGCCAACCGAAACGATTTGCCTGAATTAGTTTGGGATGCCTATGACGCTTTTCTTGCTTTGATTGCTACTTATCCCATAGATAGCTACCATAATCCTCATGTTCGGTTTAATTGGAGTGGTACTGTCACAACCGGGGAAGCTCTCGTTATCGATGGTGATGTCATAATTGAGTACGAAGAAATGACAGCGAGTTATGTAGCACCGGATCCCAGCTGGGATTCTGCGAGCTACACTGAATGGCTTGCAGCCTGGCCTGACCCAACTATGCAAGGGATATTCCCTGACCTGGATGCCACAGGGCTTGCAGAATTTCTTGGCTTCAATGAAGAGAATTGGAATGACTTTAATTATTAATTAGAAATTCAATAAATAAAAGGGCGGTCACAGTTGACCGCCCTTTTATTTTAGATCAATCATAATGTCTCGCATTCAGATATATAATACCAATTGCATTTCAAAGGTGCACTATAAATCCAAAATATTTTTTCGTTTTAGAAGCTTCACAATTAGAAGCATAGCGGTAGCTATGGTGAAAATTTTAAGTGCACTAAAACGGGAAAAGATGCAGAAATTTAGTGCAAGTTTGAGGTGCAATTGGTATA
>JAUVKO010000047.1 GCA_030596225.1 Fidelibacterota bacterium | reverse complement strand
TTCCATATCTCCGATTTTATAAGAACAACTGCGGGCAAAATCGTTGCCTGTACCAATGGGAAGAATGCCCAGTGGTTTGTTAAGATCCGGCATGCCATTGACGATCTCATTGATAGTTCCATCTCCACCGACAGAAACAATGACATCAAAACCAGCACCCAGGGCTTTAACCAGCTCGGTGGCATGACCTCGTTCCTTGGTGAAATGAAATTCATAGTTAGCTTTGCGATCACGCAGCAGACGTTCAATGTCAGGTAAAGCTTTCATGGTGGAGCGACTCCCGGCTTCGGGATTGACTATTAGCATATATCGATGATCAGTTTTTGTTTTCGGCATATTGACTCCTACAAGGTTAAGGAAAATGATTTAAGTAAAATTCCGGGACAGATGATAGCACTTAGCTCGCGTCCATCGTAAGTACCCACTTCAGGATTCACCAGAGCTGTATCCGTCACGGCTTCCAGATTCTCACCCAGGAAATTATAGATACTATCATCAAAACGCATGTTCTCGATTGGAGCAACAATCTTCCCATCCTCAACCCAGAAACAGGCATAACGGGTCATACCGGTGATGCGACCTCCGATCATATCACTCCAGTTCAGATAGTGAAGGTTGGAGAGATACACTCCAGTCCCCAGCTTTTCCAGAATTTCGGATTCCTGTAAATTACCTGTCCCGACCACCGGTGCACGCAAGTATTCGCCTTCAGAAGCAAAGTTGGAGTTCACCCCATATTCCTTGGCCGTTCTCGAACTCACCAAGGTTTGCTTCAATTCACCTTTATCGATGAGAACTGTGGTTTCAGGAGCAACTTCTCCATTCCCATTAAAACGTGGTGACAAACCAGAACTGAAATCTTCTGATAGCACAAATAATTCGGATAGCTTTTTACCTTCATTACGCATCTTGCCTAGACTGCTCTCACTCTGGCGAATGGCTGCTTCAGAAATACCGGCCCAGGAAAACATGGAGATCACATCTGCAACACCGGCTGAAGCGATATAGGTTCGGTAGTTTCCCGGTTCGATCTTTTTCGGGAGTAAAGACATGAGTTCCAGTTTTTTGATCGAATCAGCCAGAAATTTTTCATAAGCGACCTGATCCCAGCGAGTACCGGCATAGGTTGCTTTGACCATTTTTTCTTCCGGTGTGATCAGGGAATAGTCCAGAGAAAAAGAATCAGAAGCAAACCAATGATAACCACCTGCAGAATTGGCACTACCCTGATAGATACGTCCGGAAGCCCAAATACCGGTCAGGTCAACCTGTCCCATGGCAGGAAGAAGCATTTCGGCAATTTTATTTGCTGCCGGAAGTTCACCAAATTTCTCGCTGATACTGATCTCAGTGCTGTCGGGAATCACCAAATAGGGGTCATCAGGGAGCTGTTTGACTTCCTCCCTGAGACGCTGTAATTCCACTACAGCTCGCGCCTTATCCTCAGCGACATCACTAGACAACGAGATACTTCCGGTACATCGTTTTCCGTTCCAGATCAAATTGAATCCCAGATCAGTCTCATCAACATTTCCAATCTGTCTTATCCTGGCAGCGTTGATCCTGGCAAAGGTGCTTTTTTCGCCACCAAAACTTAGACCCAGATGCTCATCTTCCTGAAGTTCAGCAAGTACGGCCTGAGTGATCTGTTTAAATAATTTTTCCATATAACACCCTTAAATTTTTATGCTATTGAATAGTAACTCTAAACACTTCTGGAGCGTTTAGGCACCTCCAAAGATCTCAACTTTATCAAACAAACACAGAGGGCTGGCATGTCCCACCCGAATGATCTGATTAGGCTCACCCTTTCCGCAGAACGGGGTCCCGTATATTTCAAAAGTATCCTGATTACCGATCATCTTCAAGCTACGCCAGAAAGGATTCGAAATTGCACGATAATTAGGATTCTTAACCGTTTTGGTCAGCTTACCATTTTCAATGAGTTTGCCGTATTCACATCCGAATTGGAATTTGTTTCGATAATCATCAATGGACCAGGAACGGTTTGAGGTCATAAAGACACCCTTTTCAACTGCGCCAATGATTTCATCATAACTGGAGTCGCCTGCTTCCAGATTTAGATTGGCCATGCGGTCAATGGGAGCACGATTCCATGAGCTGGCCCTGAAATTGGCAACACCATCAATACCTGAGCGTATCTGACTCTCCATACCACCAAGTCCTCTCAGGAGCAGACCATTCTTGATCAAGAACTCCTTTTCAGCTTTCAAACCACCATCATCGTAGGCATAAGAAGCTAATTGGTTTTCTACAAATGGATCGAAAGTGATATTCATGAGTGCAGATCCATATTGCAGTTTTCCAAAATCCTCTAAACGTACAAAACTCCACCCGGCATAGTTCCGTTCATCACCAAGGATCCGGTCTATTTCCAGGGCATGGCCCACACTTTCGTGGATTTGCAGCATCATTTGATCAGGAGCCAGGACCAGATCCAGGGTACCTGTGGGGCATTCTTCGGCAGTTAGCAGCTCTACTGATTCAGCACCAATTGTCCGGCAACGGGCCAGCACATCAGCCTGATCAAAAACCTCCATACCGGTCTGAAAACTCTTGGCTAAAAGACCGCCATCTGTCCGCTTTTGGGTAACAGATCCATCTTGGGCAACAGCGGAATAGTCAGCTGAGACCATAAGATATTGCTGATCCACATCACTACCATTGGAGGAGACAAAACGCGACTCTGTCTCAACGATTCGAGCCATAGCGTTCGTAGTAACCACCTTGTCTGACACCTTTAATTCAGCGGTAGCCTTGATCAACAGATCGGATAATTCACCCGGTGAAAAGGCATCTGCAGCACTTTGATAAGGTGATCGGTAAGTACCCTTGGCGGCGGGTCTTGCATCAAGTCCAAAGCTATGTAAGCTGAAGGAGGATGCTGCCTGAGCCAACTGCACTGCCCGTTCAGTTGCAGCCTGAATACCTGGTTGATCAAGACGACTGGTTCCATAATAAGCAAACTGTCCATTTACCAGAACTTCAACCATAATACCCTGTTTTGATTCCCGGGTATTTGCTTCCGGTTTACCATCCCGTACCAGACGAAAACCTGTATTTTCTGTGACATAACGTAAACCGATCCAATCAGCTTTTACGTCAATACCAGAAAGTATTGTCTTTAAATTCATACTAATTCCTTCATTAAATCCAACCTGCTCCATCAGAGTTGAAGGAGCTGACAAAACTAAGGTGTGTCCATGCAACAATCAAGGGTAGCGTGCTACTGTATTGGAGTGTATTTACTACTATAATGCGATTATCGAATATTTGCAATCTGGTCGCTGAGTCCTTCGGCAAGCTCAGGAACCATGATTAGAGCTGAAACGGGCGTTTCGATACATTTCTTGCTAGCTCTAAATACTCCCGGCTTCGCTCAGCTATGCCGCGGCAGGCAACGACTGTTTCTGCTCTAACTGTATCGAATTTATGGAGAGACAGATGACAAGCCTACAACTGAGCTGCATCATACGCTTAAATCTCGCTGGATTAATTAGGATTATGGCCAGGTTAGGTCTTTTGTTTTTTCTTTCTATATTGCAGGGTTTTCAATCACACAATCAGGAAAGGCCGGAGCTTATGAAACAATTGATCATTTATAACCCCTGGGCGGGACATGGACATGCAGGCAAAATTCTACCTCAAGTCGAGACTTATCTGAATGAGATCCAACTCCCCTACGATATCCTGCTGACAGAACATCAAGGACATGGCATTGAACTTGCCAAATCCGCTGACTTCAGCCAGTATTCAGGCATTATTGCTGCCGGTGGTGATGGAACCTTATTCGAAGTAATCAATGGTTATTATCAGAATGCCTCTCCTGCTAGTCTGCCCATTGGCATATTACCCGTGGGAACCGGCAATGCCTTTGTCAGAGATATGAATCTGCATCACCATGACTGGAAACCAGCTTTAGATATCATTAAAACCGGAATAACTAGAAAATTCGATGTGGGTCATTTTAATACTGAAGGACAAACCTGGTACTTTTTGAATATCCTGGGTTTGGGTATCGTCGCCGATATTGGGGCAACGGCTCTGAAAATGAAGGCATTAGGCAATATTTCCTACACTCTGGGAAGCTTGTATCATATTCTAAAGTTGAAACCTTACCACGTGAGATTGGAGATCGATGGTAAAGTGTTGGAGCGGGACAACATTTTTGTCGAGATATCCAATACCCGCTATACGGCCAACTTCCTCATGGCTCCGGCAGCTAAAACAGATGATGGTTTACTGGATGTGACTATTCTGGCTCCCAAAGGTCGAATCGGCTTAATGCGGAGTTTCCCAAAAATCATTACCGGTGAACACATTCACATGAATGAAGTTGAGACTTTCCAGGCCAGTCATATTCGTGTTGAAACCAGTATTCCCAAGATCCTGACACCGGATGGAGAATTGATGGGGTCCTCCCCCATAGATGTCAGTTGTTTAAAACAAGCTATTGATGTCTTCTGGAAATGATACCACTGCGGTCCCTCTACTACTGGGTTATTGCATTGGGCTATTTTGGTCCAGTGCTGTTTATTCTTCTAATCAGAACATTTTTTCAAGATCCGGAAGCTTACGATCCATGGATCAGGAGCAAGCTGCAAAGACTGTTCAAACTATTAAACAGTGAACCTCAGATTGAGTTCAGTGAAGAGCTCCCGTCTGATCAGCCATTGATTTTCATGGCTAACCATAGCAGCCTTATAGATGTACCTTTATTGAAAGCATTCATTCCAAAGTCTTTTAGAGGAATCATAGCACATGATCAGCTGAATTATTTTTTATATGGAACAGTAGTTCAACGTATCGGTAATATCCCCATTCATCGCGATAATGTCAGGCGTTCTCTCCAAAGTTTTAAAAAAGCCCAAGCGCTGCTGGATCAGGGGATCCATATTACTGTGCTTCCAGAGGGTAATAGATCTCTGGATGGCAAACTGCTTCCATTCAAGAAACTGCCTTTTCACTTTGCCAAACAAAGTGGTGCAACGATAGTCCCTATTGCTATATCCGGCGTTTTTGCCATGAAAAATAAAGGTTCATTGAATTTGAAACCGGGTTCTCTTGTAATTCGTTTTTGCCCTCTTATTCATGCTGAGCAATTAGCCTCTCTGGAAATTGAGGAGCTTATGGAGCTGACCCACGAACGAATCTTTACTCACCTGGAAGCTTTTGAAGCAGGTAAACCAACTGAATAAAGAGGACAATCTTATGTTTTTTAAACTGAAGCTAAACATTCGGTGGTTATTAATTATACAGCTGATTGGAATAATAGGAGTTTTCAATATGTGCAGTAGAGAATCAGTTGTTAAGAAAACCGTCATTGAAACAGAAGTGATCGATAATTTTATTCAAGCCGGTGAATACTCCGCCGCTGCTCAAGCCATTAAACTGAGTCTTGACCGCCAAAACCTATCACCCACTGAACGCGACCATTATCTTTTTGAGATCGAGCGGATGAACCGGATTCGCAAGGATTTCACGGCAACTTACGACGATGTGCTTGAATTTATCCACACATATTATCCGCAAGTGAACGATTCAAATATGCAGGCTTGGGAAGCTGTAAAATCTTTAGAGGTTAAAATAATTGATGGACAAAAGCTGTATTTTGAACATGCCGGGCGCAATCTGTTTCGGATAGATACCGCTATGAAAAGTGTTTGGGCACAGCAACATCCTGATGCTGAGATCAGCTCAGGGTCAGGTGCAAAATTAGATCTTGATAAACATAATGCACAGATCATTCAGAAAGCTCTAGTTGATCCAGGCATGTTTGTGGAACCAAAGCATTTACGTATTAAACAAAGCATTGAGGTAAAGGCCAACGAGGTTCCGGCCGGTGAAATGATCAAATGCTGGATTCCTTATCCACGACTCATTTCCGGACGCCAAGAAGATATCAAACTGATCCTAAGTGAACCAGCAATGCATACTCTGGCCCCTGAAGATGCTTTGCAGCGCACAATCTACTTTGAAAAGCCGGCGATTGCGAATCAGGCAATTCTTTTTAGTGTAGAGTACGAATTAACCACACATGGAGTTTATCAGGATATTGATCCTGATATCATCAAAGAGGTACAATCAGTCGCATCTATTGAGGAATATTTACAGGAAGAAGCACCCCATATTGTATTCACGCCGGCATTGCGTAAACTTTCCGATAGTATTATCGGAAATGAACAAAACCCCTATCGCAAGGCTCAATTGCTATTTGCCTGGATCGATGAGCATATACCCTGGGCTTCCGCTCGGGAATATTCCACCATTCAGTGTATTCCGGAATATGCGTTTGAGAATGGTCATGGAGATTGTGGAATCCAGACCCTGCTCTTCATGACCTTGTGCCGAATGAATGGCATTCCAACTCGATGGCAGTCTGGCTGGGAACTGCAACCGCCCAAAGACAGCATGCATGATTGGGGGATGATCTATTTTGAACCTTATGGGTGGGTCCCCATGGATATTACCTATGGTCTGCGGAAGAGTGATGATCCCAAATTACGCTGGTTCTATCTTAGTGGGATGGACAGCTATCGGATTATTTTTAACGATGCCTATGGTCAATCATTCACACCTGCCAAGGACCATTTCAGATCAGAAACCGTGGATAGCCAGCGTGGCGAAGTAGAATGGTCAGGTGGAAACCTATATTTTGACCAATGGAAATGGAATTTTGATTGGGAAATTCTGGAGTAATTTGAGGAAGAACGGACGTTTCGATACATTTCTCGCGAACTCAAAATATTCCCGGCTTCGCTCAGCTATGCCGCGGCAGGCAACGACCGTATCATAATTATTATACTAATGTCATCAATAGACTGGCAATTTACGAATCAGCTATATTCAGTTCCACGCGATCCCGACCGTTCCCCTTTGCTTGATAGAGCGCACGATCTGCTGCTTCAATGAGCAGGCTGGGTTGACTATCACGATTCGGGATCAAGGTAGCCACACCCAAGCTTAAGGTCACCATGGAGGCAACTTTTGAAGTCTTGTGTTCGATGTTCAAATTGCGAACATTCTTTCTGATAAACTCAGCAATCTGGCTCGCTCCCTCACTGCTGGTTTCAGGCAGGACGATGCAAAACTCTTCCCCTCCATAGCGAGCTACCAAATCACCAGGACGATTTACCGAATCTTTAATAGCTTTCGAAACACGTCGGAGACAGTCATCCCCCTGTTGGTGACCATATGTATCGTTATAAAATTTAAAATGGTCTATATCACCCAGGACGACACTTAGGGGACGTTTTTCACGTAGTGTTCGCTTCCACTCACGATCCAACTCTTCATCCAGACGACGACGATTGGCAATCCCGGTCAAACCGTCCACCCGTGACAACTCCTTAAGCTGCTCATTCGCAAGTTGCAACTCTGTCGTGCGTTCCTTAACCAATTCTTCCAGTTGATTATGCTGTTTCAATACTTCCTGTTCAGCTGTCTTGCGACCTTCGATCTCAGATTGATAAGCAACATTTGTGCGCTCCAACTTAATACGTTGGGTGTCAATGGTGACATAAGCCTTGGAAAAACGAATGGATATTAAAAGCGCCTGAGTCAGGATAAAGACCAACAGACCCAGCGAGATCAGATGACCGGTTTGAATAATATTGCTGTTATACAGTATATCATTCACAAAAGCCACAACCAGCGACAACAAACCGATAAGTACCAGAGTCGAACCCTCTTCACCGCGAAGGAAAGCCAAACCCAGCCCGTAAATCAGGTAAAGCATTGCCAACATGCTAAAAGGCTGGAAATAGATCAGGGATAATGAGAACAGTTTTACACCGCTAAATATAACCAGAAATACGGCTATCGAAGAAATCACCAACACAATTTGAGCTGTCCATTTCTTGATCTCATCCGGAAACTGTATTTGGATAAAAAGGAAAAAGATGGGAATGCCAAGATAAAAGGTCAAATATTCAATTTTAATAAGGAGATGCCATGACAAACCCGGCCAAATCTGCTGGAGAAAGATTTCCCCTGTTGTCAAAGTACGCAGACCAATCAGCAAACAGAATAAGCCAAAATACAAAGCTGATTTTCCCCGGGTTCTCAACGAGAAAACACCCAGGTGATAGAAGCCCATGACAAAGATGGCCCCCACCATAAATAATTCCATGGCCACATGGTTTTCACGATTTTGGGCAACTTTATCATTGAGGCCAAAGGAAATGGATTCCCAGAGACCACCTAGACGATGGTGATGATTGGAAACATCGATCCTCAAATTAAGCTGATGGGAATGGCGACCCAGATCATAGACTTGAGGATCGTAAGCCGGTCTGGCCAGAGCAGGATCACTGGAATAGATACCCACGCCCCCAATTAACATTTCATTTATAAAAAGATTATATGCAGTTCCCGCAGTTGGGAATTCCAGCGCGTAGGATTGAAGCTGCTCCGGCAGAAGAATGGTGAGAAAATATGATCCGGAACCATGACCGGAGAGTTTTTGATCTTTATATCTATAACCGTTCCAGGCATCCGGAACATCAATATGGATATAGTTTTCCTGCCTTGATAATTGGTCAGCACTGCCATCTCCCCACATAAACCGCCACTCACCGTCAAGACCAATATGCCCATCAAAATGGAAGTCCCGAAGGTCCAAAACTCCATCAACTGCAGAGGGTGTGGCGCCTCCACCACAACTGGTGAATAGAAGCATGACGCCAAGCAAACCTAACACAGATAAGGAACGCAATCCTGATCTCATTTTGTTCTTTCCCGTCCTTTTAAAAGGAACGACTTGGTTCATCCAGTAACCGAATTGAAAAATAGGTGAAATAGGGCTAGTATCAAGACCTTATCAGGAACTGGAGTCATGATGTCATATTTGTCTAAAACCATTATTTGCCACGAATATTAAATATTCTGAATCACTATAAGGAATTAGGACTTTATTTGGCGGCTGAATTCCTGGTTTGAAAATGTAAATAAATATTAGCAGCCATTCGCCCGGTCAGGAAAGCCAAAGCAGCAGCGGTCACTCCAATCAAAGACCAATGCATAATAGCCACATACAGAACAGTAATGATAGTAACGACTTCAATGATGGTTGCAGTGGTGATGGGACTGGTTCGACCAGATTGGACCAGTATTGCCCGCTGAAAAGAGATCAGCACCGTTGAGGCCGGAAAAAGTCCCATGATCATTAGTGGTGTCAACGCCAGAGCAGTCAGCGTTGGGTTCAAACCACTAACCCGTGAAAACCAGATACTTGAAAGTGGGGTGAAAGCGGTCACAATCAAGCCAAGAGCCAGACTCAGACCAAGGATAGTAGCAAATCTTTTAACGACCCGGTCATGTTCCTTATTTTTACCAAGCAGAGTAATGGCAACTTCTTGAAAAGAAAGCCCCACCCCGCGAAAGAGAAACACAAAGGAGCTGACCACAGGCAGTACGGCCAGTGATTCCAGCGCCATGACACTTTTACCAATAAAAAAGGTGATCAGGGGATGCACACCTAATGTCAATACAGAGGTCAAAGCCAGGGGATAATAGAATTTGTTGATGGCCTGGAAACTTAGAAAGTCTTGCTGCTCCAGCGAGTTGTCGGCCGCTCTTAAGCGTCTCAGTATCGGATGCACCATGATCCGGGTGCTGATGGCTTCGACAGTCACCCCTATTGATAATGCTGCAGTTCCAATATAGACACCGGGTAGTGAAGTGAACAAAAACAAGCTCATGGCGGTAGAGACCATGGAAAACAGCCGGATGACTGTCCCGTAAGCTACACGACGGGTGGCATGGTTACGAATCAGAACCCCTTGATAAAACCGTCTAAACCCGATAGCCCCAGGCCAGGGAATCATAATGATAGTCGCAATGTGAGTCAATTGAGCCACATTCTCAGGTAGTCCAATCAGATCAATTGTGATAAAAAAGAAGATGTTCGGAATCAGCAGGATCAGCATAAGTCCTGTGATTATTGCATTCAATATCCAGGTATATTGACGCAGTTTGCGCAGTGAACTATAATCCTTGACCAGTGAAGTTGAAGCTGTCATCATCATGATCACCGGTGCTTCAATGATCAGGGCAAAGGAGAAGGCCACCCCATAGGCTGCCAGATTGAATTTCGGGTCGATCAGCCGAGCAATGATAGCCGCGATAAAAGGACCTTCCAGTGACATCATCAACCAGGTGCCTGCCAGCGGCAGCCAGAATTTCAGGATCTTTTTGGTCGTCAGCGTTTCCATTACAGCTGCCAATCTAAAAGATGTTGAAGATTATACTTGGGTTTGTTTTTGTGGGGATTGGTTACTGATATTGCTGGCATCTTATTTTCTTCAATTATCACGATTGCTTCGATACTATTAGAGTGAAAACGGTCGTTGCCTGCCGCGGCATAGCTGAGCGAAGCCGGGAGTATTTCGAGCTAGCGAGAAATGTATCGAAACGCCCGTTTCAGCTTCGATCACCTCGATACACCCCGCCTCGGCGGGGCACCTGCCTATGCCGAAGCGGCGGAGTTTATGCTGAGTATAATCGAAGTGCGCAGGCAGGCTCGGTGACCGTATCATTCTGGACCCTGAGGTGGTGGCTAAGCCTGCCTGCCTTGAGCTTTTCGTCCCTCAAGTTGAAAAAAGTACTTAACCTTTTCACGATATCTGCGTCTAAGTTAAGATTGAATTGGCGTTTTGAATTGACCGACAACTTATATATTGCCCCCCATTTTGATAAGGATTAAAGAATAGATATGAATCTACCAACAT